>NZ_JAGPYL010000045.1:0-45945 GCF_018070095.1 Micromonospora sp. U56 | reverse complement strand
ATCAACCGCCTCAAACGCAACCGGGCCGTGGCGACCCGCTTCGACAAGCTCGCCGTGCGCTACGAAGCCACCGTGCACATCGCCGCGATCAACGAGTGGCTGTGACCGACTTCGACACAGGCCCTAGCCTCAGCCTCGGACGTGACCCGCTGCGGGTACGGCAGGAGCGGACGGGTCTGCAGCAGGTCGAGAGCAATGAGCTGCTGCACGTTCCGCAGCCACTCGGTCAGCGCGATTTCCAGACGCTCGGACGACCGGGCCGCCGCCGTGTCCGTCTCCTCGGTCAGCGGTGCCGCCCGCCGGGAAAGCACAGCCGGCCGCGGCTCGATCAGGTACTCCATCGACACCCGGAACGCGCGCGCCAGTCGGGCTAGCTCCAAACCGTCCAGACGGCGGTGGCCTGCCTCGACCTTCGCCAGCATCGTGCGTTCGAGACCCACCACGCTGGCGAGATCCTGCTGCGACATGCCCACGGACAGGCGAGCCTGTCGCACCTGCTCACCGACAAGCTGCCAGTTCAGGTCTTCCGCAATAGTGCGATAATCGCACACCAATTGAGATCATGAAGCGCGGTGACGACAGCGAGTCGGCCACCGAGCGTCAGGGCTCCCGCATCCAGGTCTTCGGGTCGGTGACGAAGACACCCTTGCCCTGCTGCCGACGGATCACCCGCAGCGCCTCCAGCCGGGCGTAGGCCATCTGCACGGTCCCGTGGCTGACGTCGTAACGAGCGCGCAGCTCAACGATCGAGGGCAGCTTGTCCCCCGGCTTCAACTTCTTCGACCTGACGTCGGCGATCACATCATCGGCGATGCGCCAGTAATCCGGCACTTCTCGCATGGCACTCCTCGCGTGGCGATTCGATTTGATCACACCGCGACGCGCCCAACAAGCGACGTTGACTCATCTGACATGTCTAGCTATGTTGATTCGGAGCCGATCCTCGCGTGGCAACGAGTTCGGCTCATCCCCTGGTCGGGGCGGGTGTGCGTACCCGTCCCGACCCGTTGGACTGCTCTGCTGTCGTACCGCTGAACTGAGCTGCGACGGCCGAGCGGGCGGGTCGTCCGCGGCCCCCGCGCGGACGGCCCGCCCTTCCACACCCCCTGCCGGAAGCTTCCGCGCTCCCGCCTGCCCGCAGAGAGGATCGTCGTGGCTCAGGTGTATCGAGGTGGCCAGCCCTACCCGGCCGGTCACCCGGGCCGGTTGACGCCGCACGAGGTGCGGACCCGCGAGTTCGCCGCGCGCCGGCGCGGCGTTGACCCCGATGAGGTACGCGAGTTCCAGGCCCGCGTGGCCGACGAGCTGGCCTTGCTCAACGAGGCGGTACGGCTGCTCAGCCAGGAGAACGACCGGATCAAGCGGGCGCTGCGCGACTGGCAGACCCTGCACGCGCGGGAGTGCCGGCCGCCGAACTCCGGTCACTGGTGACTGTGCGGCCCTCCTCCGGCGACCTGCTCACCATCGACGGCCGGGCCTCGGTGCAGTTCGCCGGGGACCGCGCCCTGACCTTCCGTGTCGTGTCGGTCTCCGACCAGCCGACGTACCACGGCTGGATCTGGCTGACCGGCTACGTCCTCAACCGTCGTGGCGAGGCCACCGCCAAGCGCGAGGTCTACGTCCAACTCGCCGGCCTCCGCCGCGCCACCAGCACCCCGGCTCCGAAACGCCCCCGCGCCAATCGCCCTTACGCCTCGCGAAGTGACCAGGGTGACGCGGAGCAGTTCGCGACCGCCCGGGGCTGCGTGCTCGGGCTGATGCTCGGTGACGCGATCGGCGCAACGGGCGGCACCGTGCCAGCCAGCGGAACCTTGCGGGGCCACCAGCGCCAGCCAGCTCGCCTGCTTCACCCTCGAAGGCATCAGTGCTGCCGCGCAGCTCACAGGCCGCCACGCCACAAGATCGGTCAAAACTGAATCGCTGCCGCCAGAAAGGTCCTGACCATGTCACGAACGATCCTGGACGTCGACGACGACCTGCTCGCGGCGGCGTCGAAGATCCTCGGGACCACGACGAAGAAGGCGACGGTCAACGCCGCTCTTGAGGCCGTGCTCAACCGGGAGAAGCGACGCGAGTTTGCCGACTGGCTCAAGACCGGCGGGCTTCCCGACTTCACCAGCGAAACGGGCGCGGCCAGGCCGGACGGGGCGTGAGCCGGGAGCTACACCTCCTCGACAAGTCGGCGCTCGCCCGCTGGCCCCAGAATGCCCGTACGGTCCACGGCGGCCGGCGCTCGATGACCGTGAGATGCCGCCGAACCTCCTCGCACTCCGACCCAATATCGGCGCCCGGGGATTCACCCGGAGGTGGGCTCCCTGGACTACCGGCCCTGCTGCAGGGCTGCGGTCACCGCCTTCGCGTCGAAACGGGCCGGGTCGAAGCCGGTCGGATCGTCCAGGTCCAGCCAGTCCAGCCGGTCCTGGTGCTCGGGATGGGTGGGGTCGCCGAGGATCTCCACCAGGTCGGCGTACCCCCACACGCCGCCGCAGTCCTCCGGCGGCGCGGCACGCCGTCCGCCGACACAGCGCGGGTACGCCACAGACGATTCCCGGTCGAGGGCCTTCTCCACGAGGATGTCGTGCTCCCAGTTGTCGCCGAAGTCGTACGTGTAACGCAGCTTGTCCCCGACGGCGGGGGCGACCTGCTCCAGGGTGACCCGCGATGCGGCGCGGTGGCCGAGCTCTGGGTCAGGTCGGCCGAAGCTGCCGTGCCGGGTCTCGAAGACGTGCAGGTGGCTGTCGTTCCAGCCGAAGGCGACCTGGATCAGCTCGTGCAGCCGGGCGAGGCTGACGTCGGCGGGCACCTCGAGACGCCGCCAGATCGGCGGGCGGGCGCCCCGCAGGCTCACTTTGATCTGGTAAATCGGCGCCTGGCCGTCGGACTTCTTCCGCTTCGCGGGCAGGCTGGCGGGGCGACGCTGGGCCGGTACGGCACCGCCGCGCCCCCTCGGGTTCAGGAGGTCGAGCAGCGCGGAGATCGACGCGACATCCAGTTCGCCATCGTGGCTGTGACCCCGCGTGCGGCGGCGGGTCGCGGGAAGCGCCCGCATCCAACTACGAAGCACCAGGGCCAGAGCGGCATAGTCGGGACCGTCCTCCTCGAGGGCTTCGTCCAGCACCTCGGGGTCGAACCGGTCGTGCTCGGCGCGGGCGTCCAGCGCGTCCTCCACGGCTCGGCGGAAGTCCGCCGGCCGCAGCTTCTCCTCGGTGACGTCGACGCCACCGGCGTGCAGGTCGGCCAGAAGCGCCTCGCGGGCCTCGTCCCACCGGTCCGCCTCGATCAACAGGATCTGACCGGCGGCACCACAGTCGCAGTCGTCCAGGCTGACGACGACGACGTTCGACCGGCCGGCCCGCTGGAACCTGCCAGCCAGCAGGAAGGTCGACCCCGACGGATCGACGAAGCGGCGGCAGTCCTCGACCGTGATCGGGGCGTCCAGTTCGGCGAGCCAGGGTGGTGCGGTGACGCCGGCACCGGTGAGCCGGTGCGCAGCCTCCGCCGCAGCCCGACTGACCTCACCGTCGGTGACCGACGCGATCCCCGCCAACATCGCCCGCGCCGCCGGGGTGGACTTCGCCTCGAACGTCGGCACGAACAGGCCCAGCAACGCCCGGTCGAAGTCGTCGCCCATGGCAGCCCCGATCGCCAGCAACATCGAGGCGGCCATCTCCACCTCCAGCGGATCCTGCATGGCGTCGATGTCGACCGACTGCGACAGCAGGTCATCGATCTGCCCCGGCGTTGGCTGCGCCCCGGCACAGTTCGGGCAGTCGCACTCCTCCGGTGCGCCCACCACGACGAGCGGCGCACCGCCGCGTACTGATCGCTTCTTTGCGTTGCGGCGTCGACCGCGGCTCACTGGACTCACGGGCACAGTCTGCCGCACCCGACCGACTTGATCGCAAACCGCGACACGCCGAGAAAGAGAACCACCGGTGCTGAGCTGTACCTGCCGGACTCCACTTCGTCCAGTTCGATCGGCTCCACTGGCGATCTTGGCAGATCCGCTCTCGCCGCGAGACGCTCGACGCGGTCAACCCCGTGTCGGGTTCGAGTTGAGATAGTCAGGGCGAGGGCGGCGAAGGCCGCAGACACTCGCGTTGCTGGCAGGGCGTCGACGGCTGTGTATCGACCGAGGATCGAGTAACTGTCCGACTGAGCAGCTTGCAGTCGGGTACGTTGTGTCGCGATTTGGCATCATTGCGGTGCGGCGGCGGGACGGGGCTGACAGCGATGTCCGGTGCCCCATAGCCTGCCTGCCGTGACTAGCGTGAAGGACGTCAGTGACTGGCGTAAATACCTGTTGGTCTGCCTGCCGATTTTCGCGGTGGTCGGCCTGTTCAACGTCGGCGACCTTGTACCGGCGTGGCGGGCCAAGAGCGGCAACGGGACAGTCGGCGTCTTTACCGCCGAGCGCGAGCAGTGCCGTAAGCGGGTATGCAACTTCTACGGTTCCTGGAAGGCGTCCGACGGCTCCGCGACGCGTTCCGACGTGATCCTTTACGACGATCCGGACGGCCTGCGGCTGGACGGCACCGTCGAGGCGATCGACTCGGGTCATAGCAAAGGGGTCTTCGCGAGCGCGGGTGGTTCGACCTACCTCACGATCACCGGCATGACGGTGGCCGGTGCGGCTGCTGTGGTGGGCTGGGTGTACGTCGTTATTCGCACCGTCCGCGCGCGGCGCCGGCGTCCGGTAGCGGCGTAGTCGCGGGGCTGAAGCCCGCCACCCCTTGCCGGGTCACCCGGCGCGGGCTCAACCCCGCGCCGCAGAACCAGTCGATGCGCCGAGCGGTGGAACTCACGCGCCGTTCCGCCGATCGGGCTTCGCCTCGGTGCTCTGCGGGTCTCGAGCGAGCATGAGGGAAGCTGACTGAACGGAGCAGTCAGCCCCAGAAGATCGCTGTGGGGTCCCGATCGAGTTCGTCGAGAAGGTCCGCCATGTTGCTTGTTGGCGGGGCCAGGTCGTACCGATGGAACCGCAGGTTGCGGTCCCGGTAGTACAGCGTCCAGGTCCCGGTGCTCTTGGTGTACCGGAGGCGTGCGACGGGCAGCCGCGTCCACTCCGAGCCCATGTCGGCTCGCCACGGAGCCCGACACTCGACGATCGTCAGGTGGCGGGCCGCCTCCTCACACTCGATCCGCACCTGGTCACGGACCCGCTCCGGGACACGCTGGTGGCACCACCGACGCGCCTGGGCCACATCCGCTTCCGGTAGCCCTTGAGCTGCCGCCATTTCGACCTCCCGCCACATCCAGTCGAGCAGCGCGGCGCATCAGGAGGCGGCCACCGCGCTGCGGTGAGCGTTGACGACCCAGGCGTCCGGCAGGGCGATCCACTCATTGTCGCCCACCCGCACCACCGCACCGTCCAGCTTCGGCAGCAACGACGGCGAGCACCTGCACCGGCGCCTCGCCCCCCTTACCGGTCACGAGCACCAGTGGGTAACCGCCTTCGGCGTCATCCGGTTGGTGCTCCACCTTCGCCTGCCGCGCCCGCAGAAAAGGCCCCAACCCCAACCCGTCCTCACTGACCAGGAACGCACCGCGGGCGTTGAGCAGCGCTCCTCGGCGTGCGCCATGCAGCCCCACACCGTGTCGCCGCAGGAGTCGGCCAGCTTGACCTCGGCGCCTGCACTCGCCTCTGCACCGCGCCACCCACCCATGCGGCACGCGTAAACCAGGTATTCGAGGGATCAGCTTTTCGCGTACACCCACGGCGGCACCGACACCCCTACGATGCGGCCATGCCCCTCTCAGCCGCACCGAGCCCCGCTACCGCCCACTGGACACCGCCGCGACGGCCGGAGTGCTCCTGCCCTGAGCACGAGGAGGACCTCGCCGACCTGGTGCTGCCCTCCACCGAGCCCGGCGAGCCGCCGATGACGCTGCCGGATCTCGTCGCCGCGAACGCCCTCGGCGTCCTGCTCGCCGAGCCACGCGACCGCTGGTTGGAGATCCACGACGAGTCGGACTCGGGGCCGGCGCATCTCGGCCCCTTCCACTGGGGTCTGTGGCTCGGCGACGAGGCCCGGTCGTGCTACGACGACGACTCGGAGCGCTCGCTGGACCAGGCGCTGCTGGACCGTCCGGGCGTCGAGCGGGTCGAGTGGATGGAACGCGAGGAGTTCCTGGTCGGCGCCCCCACCCTGTGCGCGAGCGGGCTGATCGCCGCCATGGCGCGCGCCCTGGCCGACCCGCGGGTACGCGCCGCCGGGCCGCCGACCGCCTGAACCGGTGGTACCCGGATCTCCCGCGGACCCGGCCGTGTCGTGTCCCGGGAGATGCTGACCGCGTCCCACCTGTTGACTGATCATTGATGGGAGGATCGGCGGTGTGATCGAACTTCCTGAGGGAAGTTGGTGGGACTGGGACGCGCTGCACTTCGACGGCTCCGAGCTCCGGTTGGCCGCGGGACACGACCTGACCTACCACCACGGTCTCGAGGTGGTCTTCACCGACGTCGCATACCTGGCCTGCCCGACCCAGTTCCAGGATCCCCGGTTCCGGGAACCCACCCCCGACGAGCGCGCACTCGTGCATCGGCACGTCGGTGAAGAACCACCAGTGATCGTCGCCTTCGACGTCGACGCACCGGCCGGCGGTGATCCTCTTACCTGTCTCGTCGCAGCACGGGCGGTTGAGGTGGTACCGGCCTGGTCTACCGCTACTGGCGCGACAACCTCGCTGCGGGAGAACGGCTGGCCCCGCACGTGCGGCCGCCGGAGCAGTCGTAAGGTCCGCACCTCGCCGGGCCGCGCCTGCTACTGACGGCGACGCCCACCGCAGCGGAGAGCGCGCACGACAGGCGGCAGTTCCGGACGTTCCATCCGCTCGGATCCGGTCGAGTCGCACTGCTCGACGGGCGCAAAGGCATGCCGATTGCTGGATCGGTGCGCCATCCAGGTGACCATCGGGCTCCTGTGCGCGGCAATGAGCACGCCATCCGATGCGATGGGAGACACTCGGACGATGACCGGCATGCCCCCGGAGACGTTTTATCACCGATGCCTGGGCTGGCACGCCCCTGCCCTACGGCGAGCCGTCCTCGTCGCCTCCATCGGGCTCATCGTCGCTCTCGCGCTCCTGCCGTTCATGACGTGGCAGTTGGCCGCGGTCGGGGGCTGGGACGCCGCCGCGCTCGCCTTCCTCCTCACCATCTGGCCGGTCATCATCCGAGCGGACAGCTCCCACACCGAGATGATGGCCATGCGTGAAGACGAGACGCGGGTGACCGCCGCAGTGCTGCTGGTGGCAGCGGGCGTCACCAGCCTGCTGGGTGTCGGCCTTGCTCTCAGCCTCGCCGGCAAGCAGAGCGGCTCGATGCGGATCCTGCTCGTCGGCGTCGCAATGCTGACCGTCCTGCTGTCGTGGACCGTTGTCAACACGGTCTTCACCCTGCGCTACGCCGACCTGCAATTCCGATCGACGACCGGGGGGATCGGCTTCGAAGGCCAGCCTGTGCAGGGGCAGACCACCTACCGCGACCTGGCCTACGTCGCCTTCACGATCGGCATGACCTACCAAGTATCGGACACGGCCATCAGCGATCCGCAGATCCGGGGCAGCGTGCTGTCCCATGCCGCCCTGTCGTACCTATTCGGCGTGGTGATCGTGGCGGGCTCCGTGAACCTCATCGCCGACCTGGCACGCTGACGATGTCGGACTACCGACCGGCCGGTTCGCTGGTGGGCGACCGGTGGCCTCCGTGGCACGCGATCAACGCGTCTGCCACGATCTCAGCGTCAGCTTCGGCGACGTCCGCCGGGTACTCCGGCAGCAGGTCGTCCCAGACGACCAGCCACGACCCGTACAACTGGGCCTGCCCCTCGGGCCGAGCGAAGAACCAGACGTGCAGGTGGGCGCCACCATCTCCGATGCGGTAGACGTGGGCCCGCGAGATGTGCGGCAGTGCCTGGATGTGGCGGACGATGCGAGTGCTCAACAGCCCCAGCTCGGCGGCCAGTTCGTCAGGTAGATCCGCCATGTCGTAGTGATCGCGCGGATACAGCATGAGCACCAGCGGGACGCCCACTCCCGGAATCCGGGCCAGCCGCCAGTGATCGTTGAACCAGATCCCTTCGTCCCGGTCGCGGCACGCGTCGCAGTCCGACGGATCCTCGCCGTGCCGCGCGGGCTCCGGGAGCACCGGCGGGCGCAACGGCGCTACGCGCAGTCCGTCCGGCTCGAACGGACTGATCTCCCATCCCGTCATGCGGGCCAACGGGAGCCGGCGCCCGCTGTCCGCGACGGCGACTGCGTGGTCGTAGAACTCGTCCGGTCGCAAGGCCATGCGGCGAAGACTAGTACGACAAGATCCCCAGTGATCGACAGCCCCGTTGTCTCTGCCAGGCGCCGCCCGATGGTCTCGGGCCCCCGGCCGACGCCGCCGGACCGCTGGCGGCGCCGGGTCAGCGGGCGAGCGCCGCGTAGCGCCCGTCGCGGTCGATCAGCATGTCGTGGGTGCCGGACTCGACGATGCGCCCGTGGTCGACCACGGCGATCTGGTCGGCGTCGCGCACGGTGGAGAGCCGGTGCGCGATGGTGATCACGGTACGACCCCGGGCGAGCTGGTCGAAGGCCCGCTGCACCGCCCGTTCGGTCTCGGTGTCCAGGGCGCTGGTGGCCTCGTCCAGCACCAGGATGCGCGGGTCGCGCAGCAGCGTGCGGGCGATCGCCAGGCGCTGCTTCTCCCCGCCGGAGAAGCGGTGCCCTCGGGAGCCGACCACCGTGTCGTACCCGTCGGGAAGGCCGGCGATGAGGTCGTGGATCTGCGCGGCGCGGGCCGCGTCCTCGATCTCGGCGTCGGTGGCGTCGGGCCGGGCGTACCGGAGGTTCTCCCGCACGGTGGTGTGCAGCAGGTAGGTCTCCTGGCTGACCACGCCCACCACGGCCGCGAGGTCGGTCAGCCGCAGGTCGCGCAGGTCGACGCCGTCGATGGTGATCCGGCCGCTGCCGGGGTCGTGCAGGCGGCTGACCAGGGCGGCCAGGGTGCTCTTGCCGGAGCCGGTCTCGCCGACGAGCGCCAGGCTGGTGCCGGCCGGCACGTCCAGGGTGATCCCGGCGACGGCGGCGGTGTCGCTGCCCGGGTAGCTGAAGGTGACGTCCTCGAGGCGCAGGTGGCCGCGGACCCGCGCCGGGTCGATCTCGACCGGGTGCGCCGGGTCGTCCACCTCCACCGGGAGGTCCAGGTACTCGAAGATCCGGGCGAAGAGCGCCAGCGACGCGGTCAGCGAGACGCCGACGTTGAGCAGCCCCATCAGGGGGCGGAACAGCCCGCCCTGCAGGGCGGTGAAGGCGACCAGGGTGCCGATGCTGAGGGTGCCGGCGGTGCCGGGCAGGCCGGCGCTGAGGTAGATCACCGCCGGAATGGCGGCGAAGATGACCGTCATCGTGGCCATCCGCCAGCGTCCGGCCAGTTCGGAGCGGAGTTCGAGGTCGACCAGGCGGGCCGACGAGGTGGCGAACCGGTCGATCAGCGCGGCGCCGGCGCCGAGGGTCTTGCTGAGCTGCACGCCGCTGATCGACAGCCCCTCCTCGATGGTGACGTTGAGGTCGGCCAGTTCGCGCTGGCGCTGCGCGGTGATCTCGCGGCGCATCCGGGCCACCTTGCGGGTCAGCCAGATCGCCGGCGGCAGCACCAGGAGCGAGACCAGGGAGAGCCGCCAGGAGAGCGCCACCATGGCGACCGCGGTGGCCACCACCGTGGTCAGGTTGGCCGCGATCGAGGTGGCGGTGGAGGTGACGACGGTCTGCATGCCGCCGATGTCGTTGGTGATGCGGGACTGCACCTCGCCGGTGCGGGTGCGGGTGAAGAACGCGATCGACTGGCGGTGCAGGTGGGTGAAGACGTCGGTGCGCAGCCGGTGCATCACCAGTTGGCCGACGCGGGTGGAGATCCAGGTCTGCACGACGCCGAGCACGGCGGTCACGCCCGCGACCGCGACCATGCCGACGACCAGCCAGACCAGCAGGGTCAGGTCGCGCTCGGGCAGCGCGCGGTCGATCACGGCACGCAGCAGGAACGGCGTGGCCATCGCCAGCACCGACGAGACCACGATGATCACGGTGATGGTGGCCAACTGCCAGCGGTACGCGGTGAAGAGCCGGCCGATGCGGCGCAGCGACACGTCGCGGGCCTGGGCCTTCTCGGCGGCGGAGACGGTACGGGGGGCGCCGCCGCGGCCCTCCCGGTGGGTGGGGCTCGGGTCCAAGGAATGCCTCTTCCTGTCGGGGTTATTGCTGAGGTTACCTCATCATGAGGGAACAACAGGAGTTGCTGCTACCGTATTCCCGTGGACGCCGACGAGCGCGAGGCGCACGAGGAGAGCCTGGCCGAGCTGTTCTGGGCGGTGGCCCGCCGGCTGCGCCACCAGTCCCGGCAGACCCTCGAACCGTGGGAGATCAACCCCGGCCACGCCCGCGCCCTCGCCGTGCTCGGTCGGCACGGGCCCATGCGGCTCAGCGCGCTCGCCGATTACCTGCACATCGCACCCCGCTCCACCACCGAGGTCGTCGACGGCCTGGAGGAACGCGGGCTCGTCGCGCGCCACCCCGACCCGGCCGACCGGCGCGCGACCCTGGTCACGTTGACCGACGAGGGTACGCGGATCGGCGCGGCCATCCGCGCGGCCCGTACCGCCGAGGCGGACCGCTTCTTCGGTCACCTCTCCCCCGCCGACCACGCGCACCTGACCCGCATCCTCCGCACCCTCCGCGACTGACCCCACCCCGTCTTGCCTGGGGGCCGGCGCGGCAGAGCTGCCGGCTCGCAAGGCCCTCGGCGCGCACCCGCTGCCTGCTTCGCCACGTGCGGCCTGATCGTGTTCGACGTCGAGGCCTGCCCGCCTCGCGCCCGCCGACACCGTCACGCGCGCGGGCGGCGGCTGGCGAGGATCGCCAGCACCTCGCGGCGTACCGCATCGGTCTCGTGCACCAGGCGGCGGTGGGCGAAGCGCACCACGAGGATGCCGGCGGTGGCGAGCAGCGCGTCCCGCCGCAGGTCGACCTCGCGTTGTCGCCGGTCACCGTGGGTCGCGGCGCCGTCGAGTTCGAAGTCGACCCGCTCCCGCTCGGCCCAGACGTCCAGGTACATCGTCCGGCGACCGACGACGATCCGCGTCTGCCGTTGAAACGCCGGCATCCCGGGGCCGGTGAAGACGTGGTCGTGACCCCAGATCTCCAACGGGCTGCGGCAGCCGGCATCGAGCTTTGCCAGCAGAGCCCGCAGCTCGGCGCGGCCAGGCAGTCGCGGAGTCGCACTCAGGGCGGCGCCGAGCCGCTGCGGTGTGGTCAGGTGATCGTTCACCGCACGGATCACCGCGTCGGGCCTTTCCACGGGAGGCAACAGCGGCCAGGCGTCGACCAGCGCCCGCTCCAGCCGGACGAGCGGGAGACCACCTCGACTCAGGACCTGCGGTGGCGCGAGGGAGAACCCCCGTCGGTGGTGAATGAGGAGGTGGGGCCGGGGGCGGAGCCCGGAGCCGGCGGCCACGTCGAGATGCACCGGCTCACCGAGGGCCTGGCGGCGCAGCCCCCACACGTCGAGGGCGCTCAACTGACTCAACGCAGCTCGCCCGTCCGCGTATGCGAGCGCGGCGCGCTGCGCCGCCGGTGGATCGAGGCGGGCGAGCACGGGATCCCCTGGAAGCACCGGATCGCGAATCAACCGGGCGTCGACGTAGACCTGAGGCAGCACCCGGACGAGGTGTCCGGCTCGACAGGCTCGGCGCAGCATCCACTCCGGCACCACCTGCCGCGCCACAGCCCAGGTCACCACGCCCCCTCGACGCCTGACCAGCGACCCGAGCACCTCATTCACCCCGCAGACCCTGCCGCGCCCCCAACACCCCCACAAGCCTCCTGTGGAGGAACAGCTCCCCTGTGGACAACCCCCATTCGCCCCCGCCACCTGCTAGGGCCACCGTGATCGGCTACGTGTCAACGGCTCATCCACCGGCGTGTCGGGTCGCTGAGGCGTAGCCGATCAACCTGGGCCGCAAGCTGGGCGCGGAGGTGGGCGCGCTCGGGGGCGTTGGCGGTGTGGGCGATGGCGGTTTCGTAGGCCGCGGCGGCCTCGGCGGGGCGGCCGAGGCGGCGGAGGAGGTTGGCGCGGACGGCGTGGAAGACGTGGTACGTGTCGAGGTGCAGGTCGTCGACGAGGGCGAGCGCCACGGCGGGGCCGTGCACCTCGGCGACGGCCACCGCCCGGTTCAGCGCCACCACCGGGCCGGGGGCGAGCGCCTGGAGCTGGTCGTACAGCTGGAGGACCTGGCCCCAGTCGGTGGGGGCCTCGCTGTGCACGGCGTTGATCGCGGCCTGGAGCTGGTACGGGCCGGGCCGGTTGCGGCGCAGGCAGCGGCGGACCAGGGCCTGCCCCTCGGCGGTCAGCGCCTGGTCCCAGCGGGTGCGGTCCTGCTCGGCGAGCGGGACCAGCGCGCCCTGGGCGGTGACCCGGGCGGGGCGGCGGGCCTCGGTGAGCAGCATCAGCGCGAGCAGGCCCAGCGCCTCCGGCTCGTCGGGCATCAAATCGACCAGCAGCCGACCCAGCCGCAGCGCCTCGGCGCACAGCTCCGTGCGGACCAGCCGCTCACCCGCGCTGGCGGTGTACCCCTCGTTGAAGATCAGGTAGACCACGGCGAGCACCGCCCGCAGCCGGTCGGGCAGGTCGGCGTCGCGGGGGACGCGGTACGGGATCCCGGCGTCGCGGATCTTGGCCTTGGCGCGGACCAGCCGCTGGGCCATGGTGCCCTCGGGGACCAGGAAGGCGCGGGCGATCTCGGCGGTGCTCAACCCGCCGAGCAGGCGCAGCGTGAGTGCGACCCGGGCGGCCGGGCCGAGCGCCGGGTGGCAGCAGGTGAAGATCAGCCGGAGCCGGTCGTCGCGCACGGGTCCCTCCTCGGCCGGTGGCTCCTGGGCGTACAGCAGCGCGGCCTGGGCGTGCCGGTCCGCCCGGGAGGCCTCCCGCCGCAGCCGGTCGATGGCGCGGCGGCGGGCGGTGGTGATGATCCAGCCGGCCGGGCTGGGCGGCGCTCCGGTCTCCGGCCAGCGCCGCACCGCCTCGGTGAAGGCGTCCTGGACCGCTTCCTCGGCGAGGTCGATGTCGCCGAGGACGCGGACCAGCACGGCGACCGCCCGGCCGTACTCGGCGCGGAAGGCCGCCTCGACGTCGAGGGTCACCCCTCGCCCTGGAAGGGGCGCACCTCGATCGGCAGCCTGGTGGCGAGGGCGTACCGGCGGCCCCATTCGAGGGCGGCGTCGAGGTCGGCGGCGCGAATGATGGTGAACCCGCCCAGATACTCCTTGCCCTCGACGAAGGGGCCGTCGGTGACCAGCACCTCGCCGTCCTTCGGGCGCAGCACGGTGGCGGTCTCCGGGGCGTGCAGCCCCTGCCCGAAGACCCACGAGCCGGTCGCCTCGAGCTCCTCGCGGATGGCGCCCAGCTCGCGCATCACCCCGGCCAGGAACTCCGGGTCCGGCGTCCCGCCCTCGGGCTGGTAGATGCTCAACAGGTACTGCTTCATGTCGTCCTCCTGGTGTGGATCGGCTTCCACCCTCCACACGATCGACGGGCGGGCGGATCGACACTCCGGCGACGGAGATTTTCAGGCGCGGTAGCCGGCGGTCAGGATCCGCTGCGCGGACATCGCGTACGCCCGGGGGTCGTCCGGGGTGGCGGCGCCGAGCCCGTCGACGTACCGGTTGTACATGCTGAAGGCGGCGGCGATCAGGACCACGTCGTGGATCTCCCGATCGGTGGCGCCGTGGGCGCGAGCGACGTCGACCAGCTCGCCAGTGACGGCGCGGCCGTCCTCGCGGACGGTGTCGGCGAGGCGGAGCAGGGCGCGCAGCTTCTCCGGCACCGGGGCGGTCGACAGGTCGGCGAGGACCCGGTCGACCAGGTCGGGGCCGTCGTCGAGCTGGGCCCCGGCGGTGGCGGAGTGCGACGCGCGGCAGAAGTCGCACCCGTTACGGCCCGAGACGTACGCGGCGATGAGCTCGCGTTCACCGCGGGTCAGGCTGCTCGGCCCGCGCAGCAGCACCTCGGCCAGGTCCATCAGCGGTCCCGCGGTCTCCGGCCGGTACCGCAGCAGGCCGACGATGCCGGGCTGGCGCCGTTCGTCCACGCCGAGGTCGATGTGCGCCATCCGGTCACCCTCTCCGTCGGCCGCGCCCACCGGGCTCGGCAGCTGGCCCCGCCATTCTGGCGGGTACGTCGACGCGGATCCATGGCCGGACGGTCAGGTGTGTCGACCGGCCACACTCCATAGATAATCTTGACTTCTTCTATTGAAGTTTATCTACACTTCATGACCTAATACTGACAGTTCCTTTCGTCACTCCCGCCGCCCCCGCGGCGCCCCCCAGGGAGGAAAGATGAACCGTCTCCGCGCGGCCGCGGCCGCACTGCTGGCGACCGTCACGGTGGTCGCCACCGTCGGCCTCGTCTCCGGCTCCGCCAGCGCCGCCCCCGCCGGCCTGCCCGGCATGGACGTCTCCAGCCACCAGGGCAACGTGAACTGGTCGGCCGCCTGGAACAACGGCGCCCGGTTCGCGTACGTCAAGGCCACCGAGGGCACCTACTACACCAATCCGTACTTCGCCCAGCAGTACAACGGTTCCTACAACGTCGGGATGATCCGGGGCTCGTACCACTTCGCCCGCCCGGACACCACCAGCGGGGCCACCCAGGCCAACTACTTCGTCGACCACGGCGGCGGCTGGTCCAAGGACGGCCGGACGCTGCCCGGCGCGCTCGACATCGAGTACAACCCGTACGGCGCGACCTGCTACGGGCTGAGCCAGAGCGCGATGCGCAGCTGGATCGCCTCCTTCGTCAACCAGTACCACGCGCGCACCGGCCGGTGGGCCACCATCTACACCACCACCGACTGGTGGATCACCTGCACCGGCAACACCTCGCAGTTCGCCGCCAACAATCCCCTGTGGATTGCCCGCTACGCCAGCACGGTGGGCACCCTGCCGGCGGGCTGGCCGACGTACTCCTTCTGGCAGTGGTCGTCGTCGGGCGTCTTCCCCGGCGACCAGAACGTCTGGAACGGCACCCTGGACCGGCTCCGGGTGCTGGCCTGCAACGGACCCTGCTGACCCCCACCGGCGGCGGTCCGCCACCGGTACACCGACGAAGGAGGCACCCATGTCCGTACCCGTGTCCCGCCGGGCCGCGCTGCGCGGCGCGGTCCTGCTCGGCGCCGCCGCCGGCGCCTCCGCCCTGACCCAGCTCGGCGGGGGCCGCGACGCGCGGGCCGTCGCCACCCGCGTCGACCAGCCCGTCATCGCCAACTGCGCGACCTGGGGCGCCCGACCCCCGTCGTCGCCGGTCAGCGTGGTGCAGAGCCGACCCAACAAGATCATCGTGCACCACACCGCGTTCCCGAACACCACCGACTACAGCCTGGCCAAGGCGTACGCGAACTCCCGCGACATCCAGGACCTGCACATGGACAGCAACGGCTGGCTCGACTCCGGGCAGCACTTCACCAACAGCCGGGGCGGATACCTCACCGAGGGCCGGCACGGCAGCCTCTACGGGCTGCTGCACGGGCAGACGATGGTGCAGGGCGCGCACTGCGTCGGGCAGAACAGCCAGGCGATCGGTATCGAGAACGACGGCATCTACCTGAACGTGCAGCCGCCGGCGGCGCTCTGGAACAGCCTGATCGTCTTCTGCGCCTTCACCTGCCAGCAGTACGGCATCGCGCCCAGCGAGATCTACGGGCACAAGGACTTCAACAACACCCAGTGCCCCGGCCTGCTGCACGGCCGGCTTCCCGAGCTGCGCGCCGCCGTCGCCGCGCGACTGGGGTGATTGCTTATATAAGCCCTGGCTGATAGAAAGGGTCCGTGCACGCCTTCGACGTCCTCGGCGACCCGGTGCGCCGCCGCATCCTGGAGCTGCTCGCCGATGGCGAGCTCAGCGCCGGGGAGGTCTGCGCGGTGATCCAGCGGGAGTACGGCATCTCGCAGCCCGCCGTCTCGCAGCACCTGCGGGTGCTGCGGGACAACGGCTTCGCCACCGTCCGACCGCAGGGCGCCCGCCGTCTCTACGCCGTCGACCCGCGACCGCTGCGCGAGGTCGACGAGTGGCTGGCCGGCTTCCGCCGGTTCTGGGCCCCGGCCCTGGACGCCCTCGCCACCGAGCTGGCGCGCGGCCGACGCGAACGGCGCCTGCACCCACCGCAGGACCCGACCGAGGAGAAACCCTGATGACCGACGTCACGCACCAGATCAGCGCCGTGCGGCGCACCGTGGGCAGCCGGACCCTGGAAGCCGGCGAGGCCCGGGTGATGACGATCAGCCAGACGTACGACGCGCCCCTGGAGGACCTCTGGGACGCCTGCACCAACGCCGAACGCATCCCCCGCTGGTTCCTGCCGGTCTCCGGCGAGCTGCGGCTGCACGGCCGCTACCAGCTCGAGGGCAACGCCGGCGGCACCATCCAACGCTGCGACCCGCCGAAGAGCTTCGCCGCCACCTGGGAGTACGGCGACGAGGTCAGCTGGATCGAGGTGCGGCTGACGCCGGAGGGCGACGGGCGTACCCGGTTCGAGCTGGAGCACGTCGCGCACGTCGACGACGACCGCTGGACGGAGTTCGGCCCGGGCGCGGTCGGCGTCGGCTGGGACCTCGGTCTGCTCGGCCTCGCCTCGCACCTGGCCGCCGACGGCAGCGGGATCTCGCCCGAGCAGGCCGAAGCCTGGATGGGCTCCGAGGAGGGGCGACGGTTCGTCATCCTGAGCAGCGAGAGCTGGGGCGAGGCCAGCGTCGCCGCCGGCACCGACCCGGAGGCCGCGCGGGCCGCGACGGCCCGCACCACCGCCTTCTACACCGGCGCACCTGCCGCCTGACCACCAGGCCCCCCGGATACGCGGGCCGACTCGGCAAGCGCGCCGGACGAGCCGGTTTCGGCGGGCCGGGGGGAAACCGGGAGGCGGAGTGTCGGTGCCCGGGGTGACACTGTCGAGCATGCCGCCGCCCCGCAGTACCGCCGACCTCGCCGCCCTCGTCCAGAGCGGACAGCCGGTGAAATACCTCTGCTTCTGGGGGCACCGGCCCCGGCGCGACGGCACGATCGGCGCGGGCTGCCTGAGCCAGTGGTGGCCAGCGGCGTTCACCGTGGACGGCCGCCGCTTCACCACCGCCGAGCACTGGATGATGTGGCAGAAGGCGGCGCTCTTCGGCGACGAGGAGGCCGGCGAGCTGATCCTCGCCGCCGGCCACCCGCACCGTGCCAAGGCGCTCGGCCGCCAGGTGCGCGGCTTCGACCAGGCGGTGTGGGAGGCCCGGCGGTACGACATCGTGGTCGCCGGCAGCGTCGCCAAGTTCGGCCAGCACGACGACCTGCGGGCGTACCTGCTGGGCACCGGCGACCGGGTGCTGGTCGAGGCGCGCCCGGTGGACCGGGTGTGGGGCATCGGGCTGGCCGCCGACGACCCGCGCGCCGAGGACCCGGCCCGGTGGCGGGGGCTGAACCTGCTCGGCTTCGCGCTGATGCAGGCCCGGGAGACGCTCCGGGAGCAGGTTGATCGGTCGCCGGAGCCGCCGCCGGGCCGGTAACGTGCGGCGACATGACCGGCTCTCCGTACGCGCACTGCTCCTTCTGCGGCGCCGCCTACCCGGCGGACGCCGGCTGGCCGCGAATCTGCGCGGCCTGCGACGAGACGGTCTGGCGCAACCCGCTGCCGGTCGCGGTGGCGCTGCTGCCGGTCCGCACCGACGCCGGCCTCGGCCTGGTGGTGGTCCGCCGGGACATCGAACCGGCGCGCGGCCTGCTCGCGCTGCCGGGTGGCTTCATCGAGTACGGCGAGGAGTGGGCCGACGCGCTGGTCCGGGAGCTGCGCGAGGAGACCGGCCTGATCGGCGAGGCCGACCAGGCCCGGCTGTTCGCGGTGCACGAGGCACCGGCCGGCGGCACCATCATGATCTTCGGGGAGCTGCCCGAGCGGCCCGCCGACGGGCTGCCGCCGTCGGCGCCGACCGAGGAGGCCACCGAGTGGCTGGTCCTCACCGAGCCCGTCGAGTTGGCCTTCTCCACTCACACGCATGCGATGGCGGAGTTCTTCGCCCGGCAGGGCTGACCGCCGGGCACCGGGCCGCTAGACGGTCCGGGGCCGCATCGCGGTCCCGGATCACCGGTCGAGAACCGCTGACGGCCAGTGGGTGGGCGGGGATGAGGCGGAGTTCGTGGCCCAACGTCATCGACGGTGCGGTCAGGACCGGAGTTCTCGGACCAGGGCCGGGAGCTGAGGAAGCACCTCCCGGATGGCGTCCGCGTACCCGTCGACCTGAGCCACCATGGCGTCGAAGCCCGATCGCCGGGTGACTTGCCGCAGCCGTTTCGCCATCCCACGGTGCTCCGGATCGGGGCTTCGGTCGAGAGCTGCGGTCAGGTGCCAACGCACCTTTCTGCCCTGCGGATCGACGTAGTATCCGGCCGGTCGACCCCCATCGGCCGGTTCTCCGACCAAGAGGAACGCCGCCCGTTCTTCCCAGTCCAACTCGACTTCGACGAATACCTGGGGCAGCACGTAGGCGAGGACTGATCGATCACGTTCCCGGTGCACCATCGCAATGCACCCGTCGTCGTCGGCGAGGAACTGGAAGGCTTCGCCGGCATGTTCCTCCACAGGGCCGACACCCGTGGCATGGCTGGAAGTCAAAACCGGGAACACCCCCATCATGCTTGCCGACGGGCGAAGTCCGGCCCGATGTCGATGATGTCGCGCCGCGGCACGCATCGCATCTTGCGCCGCATGCCCAGCACAAAGCCGAAGGGGTCTTTCTTCCACCGCCGGCAGGACGGGCGGCCCGGCGTCGAGTGGTGCGGGCGGCGGAGGGTTGTTCCGCGCCCCCCTCTTCGCCGACCGGGACGCGTCCTCGGCATCACCCGGCCGGGCGACCCGGCGCGGAGGGCCGACCCGGCGCGCCGGATCACCCGCTCAGCTCGCCGAGCAGGTGGGCGTGGTGAACGGTCCCACGCCGGTGCCCTGGAAGCCGAAGGTGGTGCTGGCGCCGGCGCCCACCTGACCGTTGTAGCTGAGGTTGCGGAAGGTCAGGCTGCCGCTGGTGCCGCTGGGCTGCGCGTTCCAGGAGTTGGTGACCGCGGCGCCGGCCGGCAGGGTGAGCCCCACCGTCCAGCCGCGGACGGCCGACGCGCCGGCGGTGACCCGCACGGTCGCGACGAAGCCACCGGTCCAGGAGTCGAGCGACACGCTGGCCGTGCAGGACGCGCCGCCGGGCGGCGGGGTCGACGGCGGGGGCGTGGTGGGCGGGGGCGTGGTGGTCGGCGGCGTGGTGGGGCCGCCGGAGTTGAGCGCGTCGAGCGTGGCGGTGTAGGCCGGCTTCTTGTTGCCGCTGCCGTCGAAGAGCAACGGGGTGCCGCTGGCCCGCCAGGAGTCGGTGTCCCGGATGCCCCAGACGGTGATGCCGGTGCAGCGGCTCACGGCGAGGCAGGCCCGGACGACCCGGCCGTAGTTGTCGGCCTGGGCCGACCCGGACCCCTCGATGTCCAGCTCGGTGATCTGCACGTCCACGCCCAGGTTGGCGAAGCGCTGGAGGTTGGCCTGGTAGTCGGCCGGCACCGGCGACGCGCTGTTGAAGTGGGACTGGAAACCGACGCAGTCGATCGGCACGCCCCGGGCCTTGAAGTCCTGCACCATCGCGTACACCGCGTTGCTCTTCGCGTTCTGCCCGTCGGTGTTGTAGTCGTTGTAGCAGAGCTTGGCGGTCGGGTCGGCCGCCCGGGCGGCGCGGAACGCCACCTCGATCCAGTCGTTGCCGGTGCGCTGGAGGTTGGAGTCGCGCCGGGCGCCGGTGCCGCCGTCGGCGAACGCCTCGTTCACCACGTCCCAGGAGTGGATCTTGCCCCGGTAGTAGGTCGCCACCTGGGTGACGTGGTTGACCATCGCCGAGCGCAGGGCGGTGCCGCTGAGGTTCTGCGCCCAGCCCGGCTGCTGCGAGTGCCAGGCCAGCGCGTGCCCGCGCACCTGCATCCCGTCGGCTCGGGCGTGGTTGACGATGCGGTCGGCGTTGGCGTACGTGAACTGGCCCTGCGTGGGCTCGGTCGCGTCCCATTTCATCTCGTTCTCGGGCGTGACCGAGGTGAACTCGCGGTTGAGAATCCCGACGTAGGTGGCGTCGGAGAGCTTGTTCGCGGCCACCGCCGTACCGAAGTAGCGGCCGGTCTGGGCGGCGGACGCGCCCAGGGTGGTGGCGGCGCTGGCGCCGGGCGCCAGGGCGAGCGTGGTGCCGAGGGCGGCGACGCCCGCGGCGGCGGCCACGAGGGTCGCGCGGAGCCGGGCTCGGGTCGTCGGACGTCCGCCCGGGCGGGCGGGGACGTGGGTCATGGCAGGTCAACCTTTCGACAGTGATGGGGGTGGGACGTCGCGCCTCGACCGTCGCCCGACGCGGTGACCGGCTCCGTCGCCCGACGTGACCGCCCGGAGGCCGCGCCGGGATCCGCCGTGCTGCGACTGTCACCGCAAGGGTCGAGGGGTCCCGTCCTGACGGTACCGAAAGCTTTCCGATACTTCAACGAAAATCGATGTCTCGCACGTCGGTCATCGCACCTGACGTATCTGCGGAGCTGGCGACGAACCGGAGGCTTCGGGACGTCGAAACTTTCGGGGTCGATGGGCCGACACCGGCGGGAAGCAGCGCGAGGAGGCGACCGTCCCACCCGGCCGGTCACCCGGTCGACGAGCCCCCGGACTCCGTGCCGGCCGCCGCGAGGTAGCCACTCGCCTGGAGTTCGAACAGCTCCCGGTAGAGCCCGCCGGCGGCCATCAGCTCGTCGTGGGTGCCGTGCTGCACCAGCCGGCCATGGTCCAGCACGAAGATCCGGTCGGCGTGCCGGACGTTGGCCAGCCGGTGGGTGATCAGGACGACCGCCCGGTCGGGGCGGCGGCGCAGGTGTTTGAAGAGGGCGTGCTCGGCCCGGGCGTCGAGGGCGGCGGAGGGCTCGTCGCAGATCAGCAGCCGGGCCTCCCGGTAGAGGCCCCGGGCGGCGACGAGGCGCTGCCACTGGCCGCCGGAGAGGTCCTGGCCGTTCTTGAACTCCCGGTCGAGCAACGTGTCGTACCCGAACGGGAGGTCGGCGATCATGTCGTGCGCGGCGGCGGCGCGGGCGGCGTCCTCCACGGTCGGGCCGGCCTGGTCGGCGCGGCGGTCGTGCCGGCCGATCCGGATGTTCTGCCCGGCGGTGAAGGGGAACTTCCAGTACTCGTGGGTCATCACCGCCACCTGGGCCGCGGTCTGCGCCGGGTCCAGCTCGGCGAGGTCGACGCCGTCCCAGCGGATCGTCCCACCGGTGGGGCGGTAGAGCCCGGCGATGAGCTTGGCCAGGGTGGTCTTGCCGGAACCGTTCTCGCCGACCAGGGCGATCACCTCGCCCCGGCGGACGGTCAGGCTGACCTCGTCCACCGCCGGGGTGTCCGTGTCCGGGTAGCGGAGGCTGACCCGGTCGAGTGCGATGGTGTCGAACCCGGGTGCCGGGCGGCCCTCCCCCACCCCGATCCGCCCCCGCGCCCGCTCCAGGAAGTCCCGGTAGTCCTGGTAGTAGAGGGCGTCCTCGTAGAGGTTGTTGGTGGCGAAGACGGCGATGCCGAGGCTGGACCGGGCGGACTGCAGCGCCAGCAGGGCGGTCGCCGCGGCGGCCAGCGCGACCACGCCGGTGAGCAGCAGCCCGCCGAGCACGGCGTACATCCCGAAGGCGGCCACCCCGGCGGCGGACATGCCGAACGCCCGGGTGGCGCTCTGCGCCCGGACCAGGCGCAGCTCCGCCCGGGTCTCCACGGCCATCACGCGGCGGAACTCGCCCAGCAGGAAGTCGCGCATCTGGTAGGCCCGGACCTCGACGGCGGTGCGCCGGTTGGCCATCAGGTGCGCCAGCATCCACATCCGGCGGCGGCGGGTGATCCGGGCCAGCATGGCCAGGTACTTTCGGCGGGCCATCCGGACCGCGGTGACCGCCTCGGGCACCGCGGCGAGCAGCAGGCACGGCAGGAGCACGGGCTGGATCACGGTCACCGCTGCGGCGGTGGCCAGCACGCCGACCACGCCGGTGATCAGGTTGACCGTGTGGTCGACGATGGACGCCGCCTCGGCCATCCCCCGGTCCCGGACCCGGTCCATCTCCTCGGCGAAGCCGGCGTCGTCGAAGGCGGCCAGCTCGACCGCCGTGGTGGCCTCGAAGAGCCGCAGCTCCACCTCGTAGTTGATCTGGGGAATCAGCCGGGCCTGGGCCCAGCCGGCGGTCACGGTGAGGACGCCCCGGGCCGTCACCGCCAGCGCGGCCAGGACGAGCGACGGCAGCGCGGCGCGGACCCGGTCGGGTGTCGGGCCGCCGGCGAACAGCTCACGCAGCACGCCGGTGGTGGCGAGCAGCCCGAGGGTGGTCATCACCCCGGCCGCGAGGTTCAGGCCGATCGCCGCGAGGGTGTCCCGCCGGCTGGTGGCCCAGGCGAGCGTGACCGCCTCGCGGACCAGGTGGGGCAGTCGCCGGGCGACCGACCGGAAGCTGGTGTGGGCGAACTCGGTCGCCCGGTGCATCCAGTGGCCGTCCTCCAGCTCCGGCAGCTCCAGTTCGTCGGCGTCGTCGGAGGGGCCGTCCTGTCGGGACGAGCGGCGTGGGCCGATCACCGTCGCCATGGGTCCTCCCGGGCCGAGGGACAGGGCAGAGAAGAGCCTACTGTCAGCGATCACGCGGTGTCCCGACGTGACCGGCGCGTCGTACACGTGTCGCAACGGCGTGTCGCCGACCACGGTGCGGGACGGGTCTGCCGCGTCGCGTAGCGCCGACCCCGCCGGGGTGGCAGGCTGGAGCCGAGCCGGCGGCGGCGCGAGGAGCGCCACCGGCGTCCTGTCGTGAAGGAGAAGATCGACCCGATGGCTGCGCGTGTGACCACCACCGACGAATGGCAGGCGCTGCGCAAGCACGCCGAGACGATGCGCGGCACCCACCTGCGGGAGCTGTTCGCCGCCGACCAGCGCCGGGGTGAGCGGCTCACCGGCGAGGTCGCCGACCTGCACGTCGACTACAGCAAGAACCTGGTCACCGACGAGACGCTGGAGCTGCTCACCGCGCTGGCCGAGCGGGCCCGGCTCAGCGACCGGATCTGCGCCATGTTCGCCGGGCGGCACATCAACTCCACCGAGGACCGCGCGGTGCTGCACACCGCGCTGCGGCTGCCCCGCGACGCCACCCTGATCGCCGACGGCCAGGACGTGGTCGCCGACGTGCACCGGGTGCTGGACCGGATGGCGGCGTTCGCCGAGCGGGTCCGCTCCGGGCAGTGGCGGGGGCACACCGGCGAGCGGATCAGCACGGTGGTCAACATCGGCATCGGCGGGTCCGACCTCGGGCCGGTGATGGCGTACGAGGCGCTGAAGGCGTACCGGGACGGCGGAATCAGCTGCCGGTTCGTGTCCAACATCGACCCGACCGACATCCACGACAAGACCCACGACCTCGACCCGGCGACCACCCTCTTCGTGATCGTCTCGAAGACCTTCTCCACCCAGGAGACCCTGGCCAACGCCAACCAGGCGAAGATGTGGCTGCTGTCCGGGCTGGACGCCGACGACGACGCGGCGATCGCGAAGCACTTCGTCGCGGTGAGCACCAACGAGCAGCGGGTCCGCGACTTCGGCATCGACCCGCAGAACATGTTCGGCTTCTGGGACTGGGTGGGCGGCCGGTACTCGCTGCCGTCGGCGGTCGGGTTGTCGGTGATGCTGGCGGTCGGGCCGGACCGGTTCCGCGAACTGCTGGCCGGCTACCACGCCGTGGACGAGCACTTCCGGACCACGCCGGTGCAGCGCAACGTCCCGGCACTGCTGGGCCTGCTGAACGTCTGGTACACCAACTTCCTCGGGGCGCAGACCCACGCCGTGCTGCCGTACTCGCAGTACCTGCACCGGTTCCCGGCGTACCTGCAGCAGTTGACGATGGAGAGCAACGGCAAGTCGGTGACGCTGGACGGCACCCCGGTCGACCACCGGACCGGCGAGATCTTCTGGGGCGAGCCGGGCACCAACGGCCAGCACGCGTTCTACCAGCTGATCCACCAGGGCACGCTGCTGATCCCGGCCGACTTCATCGCGTTCAGCCAGCCCAACCACGACCTCGGCGACATGCACGACCTGTTCATGTCGAACTTCTTCGCGCAGACCGCCGCGCTGGCGTTCGGGCGGACGAAGGAGCAGGTCGAGGCGGAGGGCACGAAGGCGTGCGTGGTGCCGCACCGGGTGATGCCGGGCAACCACCCGACCACCTCGATCATCGCGCCGAAGCTGACCCCGGGCACCCTCGGTCAGCTGATCGCCCTCTACGAGCACATCGTCTTCACCGAGGGCGCGATCTGGGACATCAACCCGTTCGACCAGTGGGGCGTGGAGCTGGGCAAGGTGATGGCCAACCAGCTCGCGCCGAAGCTGACCGGCGGCGACCCGGACCTGTCCGACGTGGACTCCTCCACCGCCGCCCTGATCCGCCGCTACCGCCGCGAGCGCGGCCGGGACTGAACCCCCGCGGAACGGCGGCCGGGTCGTGGACCCGGCCGCCGTCTTTTTGGGGTACGCGAACTGGTCCAACCAGTTGACGGGTTGATGTGCCCGGGGTCACACTGCTGCCGTGGCCTTCGTACCCGTCCCCCGCAGCTCCGTCGCCGACCACGTCTTCGGCCAGCTCCGCGACGCCATCGTCAGCGGCCGCTACCGCCCCGAGGAACCGCTGCCGGGCGAGCGCGAGCTGGCCGCCGCGTTCGCGGTCAACCGGCACGCCGTGCGCGAGGCGCTGCGGCGGCTGCAACAGCTCGGCCTGCTCCGGGTCAGCCAGGGCGGCGCCACCCGGGTGCTCGACTGGCGGGTGCACGCCGGTCTCGACCTGGCGCTGTCCCTCGTGCAGTCCGGCGACGTGCTCCCCGTCGACACGCTGGTGCGGGACATGCTGGAGATGCGCGCCTGCGTCGGCGTGGACGCCGCCCGGCTCTGCGCCGAGCGGGCCGATGCCGAGCTGCGGGGCAGCGTCATCCGCGACGTCGAGGCGTACGCGGCGCTCGCCCCGGACCTGCACGCGATGGACAAGGCCAACATCGTGCTCTGGCGGGACATCGTCGACGGCTCCGGCAACACGGCGTACCTGCTGTCCTTCAACAGCCTGGTCGCCGGGGCGGTGGCCGTCGGCGAGGTGCCGCCCGAGCGGCGTGCCGCCGAGCTGCTGGACGTCACCGGCCACCGCCGGCTGGCCGAGGCGATCGCCGACGGGCGCGGCGACGCCGCCGCCGCGCAGGCCCGCGCGCTGCTCACCGCCTCGCTCACCACCCCCGCCACCCCACCAGGAAGGGAATGCCGAGCATGATCCCCGCCGTGCTCTACGCCGTACCCGCGTTCCTGCTGCTCGTCGTCGTGGAAGCGGTGTCGTACCGGTTCGCTCCCGACGACGACGAACGCGGCTACGAGCTGCGCGACACCACCACCAGCCTCACCATGGGCGTCGGGAGCGTGCTCATCGGCACGCCCTGGCGGCTGCTCACCATCGGGCTCTACGTGGGGCTGTGGACCCTCGCCCCGGTGCAGCTCTCCCCCACCAGCGTCTGGACCTGGGTGCTGCTCTTCTTCGCCGAAGACCTGGCCTACTACTGGTTCCACCGCACCCACCACGAGGTACGCCTGTTCTGGGCCGCCCACGTGGTGCACCACTCCAGCACGTTCTACAACCTCTCCACCGCACTGCGGCAGGGCTGGACGACGCCGATGACCTCGCTGCCGTTCTGGCTGCCGCTGGCGCTGCTCGGCATCCCGCCGTGGATGATCTTCCTCCAGCAGTCGATCAGCCTGCTGTACCAGTTCTTCCTGCACACCGAGCGGATCAACGTGCTGCCCCGGCCGATCGAATGGATCTTCAACACCCCGTCGCACCACCGGGTGCACCACGGCGCCAACACCGAGTACCTCGACCGCAACTACGGCGGCATCCTGATCGTCTGGGACCGGCTCTTCGGCAGCTTCGAGCCCGAACGCGCCGCCGTCCGCTACGGCCTGACCAAGAACATCAACACCTACAACCCGCTGCGGGTGGCCACCCACGAGTACGCCGCGATCTGGGCCGACGTCCGGCGGGACACGTCCTGGCGGCACCGGCTGGGGCACGTCTTCGGCCGGCCCGGCTGGCAGCCCGCCCGATGAGGCGGCTCTGGCCCGGGCTGTACGCGGCGGTCGTCGCCGTCGAGCTGGCCGGCGTCGCACTCGACGTACCCGCGCTGCAGTGGGCGGCGAAGCCGCTGCTCGCGCCGCTGCTGCTGGCCTGGCTGCTGCGCGTACGCCGCAGGTGGGACCTGGTGGCGGCCGGCCTGGTGTTCGCGACGGCGGGTGACGTGGCGCTGCTGCTGCCCGGCACCACCGCGTTCCTGGTCGGGATGGGGTGCTTCCTCGGCACCCAGCTCTGCTTCCTGACCGCCTTCCTGCGGCACCGGCGGGCGCCGCTGGCCGCGTTCGCCGGCTACCTGGCGGTCTGGGCGGGCGCGAACGCGCTGCTCTGGGAGCGGCTGGGCGACCTGCGGCTGCCGGTGCTCGGCTACAGCCTGGCGTTGAGCCTGATGGCCGCCGCCTCGGTGGGGGTGTCCCGCCGGGCGGCGGCAGGCGGGGCGCTCTTCCTCGTCTCCGACGCGCTGATCGGGCTCGGCGCGGCGGGGGTGGAGCCGCCCGGGCGCCGGCTGGCGGTGATGGTCACCTACATCGCGGCCCTGGTCCTGCTCACCACCGCCTGGGCCCGCCGGGACGCCACCAGACGGCCGACCGTGGCGGACCGCCCCTTTGGGCCGGTGGGGGCGACGACCGAGGGGTGATCGACCTCGATCGCGGCGTGGCGCGGGGGCCCCGTGCGCGGCGACCGCGCCCCGCCCCATTCCGCGTACCGTCCGACCGGGCGGTCTGTCAGGGGTTCATCTCGTAGGCGCCGGAGAGCGCCGCCACCTGGGACCAGACCCGGGCGGTGCGCTGCGGGTCGGCGACCGGGCGGCGGACCTGGGTCAGCGCCCACGCCGCCTGCGCGTCGGTGGTGGCCGCCTTGCCGTGCAGTTCGGTGGCGTGGCCGGAGAAGTCGCGGACCAGGATGTCGAAGATCTCGTCCAGCAGGTCGGCGTCCAGGCCGGTCAGCGCGGCCTGCTCCAGGATGAGCTGGCCGTAGACGACCAACGCGAACAACTGGCCGAGGGCGAGCAGGAAGTCCAGGTCGCGCTGCTGCTCCTCGCTCGGCGCGTGGGCGGCCAGCAGCGCGCAGAGCCCGTCGGCCTGCTCCCGGAACCGGGCCACGTTCGGCACGCCGGCGTGCGCGTCGTACGCGGCCCGCCAGTCGTGGAAGCGGATCGCGCCCAGCCCCCGGGCCGGGCCCTGCCGGAACAGGAACTCGTCGTCGGCCGGGTCGTGCCGGGTCGGCACCGGCGGGAACTCGGCCGGCCGGAACAGGTAGTTGGCCATGAACTTCAGGATCAGGGCCAGGTTGACGTGCACGGTGCCTTCGAGCTTGGGCAGGCCCCGGATGTCCCGCGCGGCCTTGTCGAAGTAGGTGTCCGCCTCGAAGCCCTTGGCGGCGATGACGTCCCAGAGCAGGTCGACGACCTTCTCGCCCTCGGTGGTCACCTTCATCTTGGTCATCGGGTTGAACAGCAGGTAGCGGCGGTCGTCCGGGCCGGCCGAGCGGAAGTAGTCCACCGCCCGGTCGCTGAAGAGCTTCATCGCCACCAGCCGGGCGTACGCGTCGGTCAGCTCCCGGCGCACGTGCGGAAAGTCGGTCACCCGCCGGCCGTAGAGCACCCGGTTGTGGGCGTGGGTGACCGCCTCGTACATCGCGTGCTCGCAGATGCCGATCGAGGCGGTGCAGAGGTTGAACTTGCCGACGTTGACGGTGTTGAGGGCGGCGTCGAAGGCGGCCTTCCCGGTGTGCAGGACGTCCTCGGCGCGCACCGGGTAGTCCTCCAGGCGGAACTCGCTGACGTACATCTGCGCGTTCACCACGTTGCGCACCAGGTGGTACGCGGGGTGCCGGCTGTCGGCGGCGAAGAAGACGTACCCGTCGGGGCCGTCCACGTCGGCGCGGCGGCCGAAGACCGAGACCAGGCCGGCGACGTTGCCGTTGCCGATGTAGTACTTGCCGCCGGTGGCCCGGAAGCCACCCTCGCCGTCCGGGGTGAGCAGCATGTCGGTGGAGTAGATGTCGGCGCCGTGGCTGCGCTCGGAGAGGCCGAACGCCATCACGTGGCCGGCGTCGAGCAGGGTGGCGGCGCGGGCGCGGGCGGCGGCGTTGTCGCTCTGCCAGACCGGGCCGAGGCCCAGGACGGTGACCTGCCAGGTGTACCAGTAGCCGAGGCCGTAGAAGCCGAGCACCTCGCTGAGCGCGGCGTTACGGGCGGTGTCCCAGCGCTTGGCCGGGTCGCCGGCACCGTCGGCGGCCGGGGTGCAGAACGCCGCGAAGAGACCGGACTTGGCGGCGAAGTCGAGGAAGTCGCCGTACCAGGTGTGGTCGTTGTAGCTGTCGACCAGGACCTTCTTGCCGCGCTGCTCGAAGAAGTCGACGGTGGCGCGCAGCAGCCGGCGGGACTCGGAGTCGAGGTGGGCGGGGTCGTAGGTGCGCGGGTTGAGCAACGGGTCGGCCATGGGGGTCCTTTCCGGAGGGTGGGGGTCAGCGGGCGTGGTCGCGCAGGGTGGCGAGGACGTCGTCGAGCCAGGCCAGCACCATCCGCTCGTACGCGATGCCGCCGCGCAGCACGACGTGCTGGAGTGCCGCGCGGGCGTCGCCGGGGTCCGGCGCCGGGAAGTCGCGGCGCTCGCCGGCCAGGTAGCTGGCGAGGACCGCCTCGTGGTCGGCGCGGTAGCGCTCGACCTCGGCGACCAGGTCGGCGCGGCCGGCCCGGTCGGCGAAGGCGGCACCGCGGATCTTGACGGCCAGCTCGTGCCGGACCGCCTCGGGCTGCACGGGCGCGCGCAGCCAGTCGGCGAGCGCGCTCTGCCCGGCGGCCGTGGCCGACCAGCACCGCTTGTCGGGGCGGCCGTCCTGGCCGACCTCCTCGGCGGTGACCCAGCCGTCGGTCTCCATCCGCTTGAGCACCCGGTAGATCTGCTGGTGGGTAGCGGTCCAGAACCGGCCGATCGAGCGGTCGAAGCGGCGGGCCAGCTCGTAGCCGGAGGCCGGCTGCTCCAACAGGGAGACCAGGATCGCGTGCTCGAGGGCCATACGGGCATCCTGCTATGCAACGAGTTGCATAGGCAAGGCCGCAGGGGCGTCGGTCACACACACGACGACGCCGCGCCCCTCGCGGGAGCGCGGCGTCGTCGGACGAGGATCAGCGGCGGGCGCCGGCGGGGCGGCGGGTCGACGCCACCCCCAGCCCGATCATGCCGAGCCCGAGGAAGAGGTGCAGCCAGTCGTCCGCGGTGTTGAGCGGGACGAAGTTGGCGCCGGTCTCCTGGCCGACCACCAGGCCGTAGAGCCAGAGCACCAGGTAGATCGCGCCGCCGGCGAGCAGGAACGTGCGCGCGCCGGAGACCGTGCGCGCCAGGGCGAGCCCGGCGACGCCGTACGCGAGGTGTACCAGGTTGTGCAGGATCGACACCTGGAAGAGCCCGAGCAGGTTCGCCCTCGACTCGTGCCCGGCGAACATCATCGTGTCGAAGTTCGTGGTGATGCCGGGGATGAAACCCAGCACCCTGATCAGCAGGAAGAGCACGCCGGCCGCCTGTGCGGCGCGACGGACGGGGGACGCGGCGGTCGCCGGTGGCCCTCGGCCGGGTCTGTTCACCATGTCAACCACCTCCGTCGAAGTCCGGGTGGCCCCGGATGCCCCGGACCACACGCCGCAAACCTCCGGAACCGGGCGGTGGTGAGCGGAGGCCGGCTCAGGCCGGTGGCAGGTGCTCCCGGAGCGCGGCGAACCAGGGTCGGCGGCGAAGCGGGGCGCCAGGTCGACCGCGTCCGCGTTGCCCTTGACCAGCCAGGCGCCGAGGCTTTCCGGGGTCACCCGTCGAGTCGTCATCCGGTGCTGGTGTCCAGGACCGGCGCAGGTCAATCAGTCAACGTGGCGTTGACCACTCCACGAGGGCGTTTACCGGGGGCGGGAGGTGGAGATTGTCCCCCGGTACCGACAGAGGGGGAGACCGTTGTCCGAGACCGACCGCCCAGAGCCGCGCGACCGGGGCACCGTGCCCGCCGGGGTGACAGATCCGCTCCTGTGGCGGCTCGCCGCCGGCGTGGTGGACGCGCACCAGCCGGACGAGACCGGACACTGCGACAACCTGCTCTGCGACCACCAGGAGTGGCCGTGCGAGGCCGCCCGCCACGCGCAGCGGGCGCTGGCACTTTCCGGCGACGCCCCCGAGGAGGTCGCCGACCCGGTGCGCGACGAGCGGCGGGAGGAGGCGCCGGGCGACCTGGCGGCCCTGCCCCGCCGCCGCTCCCGGACGGCCGCCGAGGCCGCCTGACGCCTCGCGGGGGCTATCGCCGCGCACCCACTCACCGACCCGGGGTCACATCGGCCGGCTCGGCTGTGTCTACTGCTGTGAGACGCAACGAGGGGGCGACGTGACAGCAGTCGACGAGCAGGAGTGGTTGACGCAGCGGTTCGAAGAGCACCGGACCCGGCTCCGGGCGGTGGCGTACCGGATGCTCGGCTCGGTGAGCGAGGCCGACGACGCCGTCCAGGACGCCTGGGTACGGGTCAGCCGGGCCGACACCGGCGCCGTGGAGAACATCGGCGGCTGGCTGACCACCGTGGTGGCCCGGGTCTGCTTGAACGCGCTCCGCTCGCGGGAGCGCCGCCGCGAGGAACCCCTCGACGTGCGGCTGCCCGAGCCGGTGATCAGCCGCGAGCCCGGGAACGACCCCGAACACGCCGCGGTGCTGGCCGACTCGGTCGGACTGGCGCTGCTGGTGGTGCTGGAGACGCTGACGCCGGCCGAGCGGCTCGCGTTCGTCCTGCACGACATGTTCGCCGTGCCGTTCGAGGAGATCGCCCCGATGGTCGAGCGGTCCCCGGCCGCGGCCCGGCAACTGGCCAGCCGCGCCCGGCGGCGGGTACGCGGGCAGGCCCCCGTGCCCGACCCGGACCTCGCCCGGCAGCGGGCGGTCGTCGAGGCGTTCTTCGCCGCCGCCCGCGACGGCGACTTCGACGCGCTCGTGGCCGTGCTGCACCCCGACGTCGTGCTGCGCTCCGACGCCGGCCCGGGCAGCCGCAACACGGTGCTGCTCACCGGCGCGCCGACGGTCGCCGGGCAGGCGGTCACCTTCGGACGGCTCTACCCGTTCATGCGGCCGGCGCTGGTCAACGGGGCCGCCGGCGCGGTGGTCGCGGCGCAGGGCCGGCCGATCTCGGTGATGGGCTTCACCGTCACCGACGGCCGGATCGTCGCCGTCGACGTGCTCTCCGACACCGACCGGCTGCGCCGGCTCGACCTGGCCGGCTTCGACGACTGACGGCGGACAGCCTCTTGACCTCCATCGGAGCATCGGGACGGCAAGGAGGTGACAGCGCTGACCATCTCCGTAGGATGCTCACATGCCCCGGCCGGTGATCTTCGACCTCTTCCACACCCTGGTCCACGGTCCCGATGACGAGCGTGACCGGGTGGTCGGCGAGATGGCGCTCATGGTCGGGGTGGCTCCGGCCGCGCTGGTCGCCGCGTACCACGCCACCTGGCGTGAGCGGCTGGTCCGGTGGGACGTGGAGGAGACCGTCCGCATCCTCGCCGGACGCCTCGGCGGCACACCGACCGACGAACAGGTGACCCGGGCCGGCGGACACCGGCGGGACCTCGCGCGCCGGCTGCTGGACAGTGTCTCGACCGCCACGCTGGACGTGCTCGACGCGCTGCGCGACGACGGGCATCCGCTGGCCCTCATCAGCAACGCCACCTCGGAGACCGCCGAGGCATGGCCGCAGAGCCCGCTCGCCCGCCGCTTCGACGTCGCTGTCTTCTCCTGCGACGTGGGGCTGGCCAAGCCCCACCCGGCGATCTACCACACCGCCACGGCGCGGCTGGGCGTCGCGCCACCGGAGTGCGTCTTCGTGGGCGACGGCGCGGACGGCGAGCTGGCCGGGGCGGCAGCGGCCGGCATGACCGTGCTGCGGACCACGGAGCACAGCGACACCGACCCGAGCTGGACCGGACGTGCGTTCGCCACCCTGGGCGACCTGCCCGCCCTGCTGCGTGAGCCGGCCAGTCTGAGTTCCTCTTCGACGGCTGACCGTCGGATCGGGTGACCAACCGGACGCAGGCGAGCGGACCGCGGAACACCGCCCGGAAGGACCTCGGTCGGCCCGGTCAGGCGTCCGCCTCCGCGCGCAACTGCTCCTCGGATGCCCCGCGCCGCCAGTAGCCGGCGAAGGTCACCCGCCGCCGGTCCAGGCCGCGGTCGGTGACCAGGTGCCGGCGGACCGCCCGGACCGTCGAGGACTCGCCGGCGATCCACGCGTACGGGACGCCGGCCGGCAGCCGCGCGGCGCGGATCGCCTCGACCAGCAGGCCGGTGCCGGGCGGGGTGGTGCCCCGGACCAGCCAGCGCACCTCCGCGTTCGCCACGGTGGGCAGTTCGCGCACGTCGGCGGCGTCCGGCACCTCGATCCACGCCCGGACGGTGGCACCGGCGGGCAGCCAGGCCAGGATGCCGGCGGCGGCCGGCAGCGCCGTCTCGTCGGCGGCCAGCAGGACGTGGTCGGTGCCGGGCGGGGGCCGGAAGCAGACGCTGCGGTTGTCCCGCTCAGCCGGTCCGAGCAGGACGATCCGGTCCCCCGGCCGGGCCCGGACCGCCCACCGGGTGGCCGGGCCGCTGTCACCGTGGTGGACGAAGTCGACGTCCACCTCGGACGCCTCCGGCCGCTGCCCGCTGATGGTGTAGGAGCGCATCACCGCGCGGACGGCCGGGTCGGTGGCCCGCCAGCGTGCGTACCAGTCGTCCCCGGCGTCGAGCGGGACCACCGGCTCCGGCTGGCCCGGGTGGGGCAGGAAGAGCGAGACGCTCTGGTCCCGGCCGCCGCCGGCGAACCCGGCCAGCTCCTCGCCGGTCAGGGTGACCCGGATCAGCGAGGCGCCGATGCGCCGGGTGTGCCGGACCTGGGCCTGGTAGAAGCGGTAGCGCAGGGCGACGCGGGTCGCGGTGCCGGTCGTCACGGCGTCAGCCGACCCGCTTGGCCGACCGGATGGCGGTGGCGAGGTTCTCCAGCAGCGGCGCCGCGCCCGCGTACGAGAAGCGGGGCACCGCGTCCCACCCGGTGACCTGGTTGGCGCGGACGGCGGGCAGCTGCTGCCAGGTGGGCTTGGCCGCGAGGTCCTTGGGCTGCAACGCGGTGGACCGGTTGTCGAGCAGGATCAGGTCGGCGGGGAACTTGTTGGCGTTCTCCCAGCTCAGGCTCTCGAAGTAGTCGCCGGTGGCGAGCTTGTTCGGCACCACGATGTCGACGCCCAGCTCGGCGAAGTACATCAGGTCGGTGCTGACCTTCGGGTTGGAGACGTAGAACAGGTCGGGGCTGCCGGAGGCGGCGAGCACCCGGATGCCGGGGTTGGCCCTGACCGCCTGGCGGACCGACTCGGCGGCGGCCTCGAAGCGCGCCTTGGCGTCGGTGACCTTCTTCGCGGTCAGGTCGGCGCCGAGGGAGCGGGCCAGTTCCGCGTACCGCTCGATGGGCTTGGTCATCGGCACCCGGGCGGTGGTCACGGTGGCGCTGGGCGCCAGGGCGAGGATCTTGTCGCGGCTCTCGTCCGGCACGTACCAGAGGGCACCGGGGTCGTACATGTGGGTGACCAGCAGTTCGGGGCGCAGCCCCGCGTACTTCTCGACGTTGAACTCGCCCCAGACGTTGCCGAGCACGGTGACCCGGTCGACGTCGAGGCCGCCGGCCTGCGGGTCGACGGAGCCGTCGCTGCGGGTGGTCTCGCCGAACACGCCGACGATCTGCGAGTCGAGTCCGAAATCGACCAGCGCGGCGGCGACCCCGGTGAAGGCGACGACCCGGGTCGGGGTGCTCGCCAGCTCGATCTTCTGGTTGCGGTCGTCAGTGAACGACCAGGGGCCGGTCGCACCCTTGGCGCTGGTGGAGCCGGGCTTGTCGGCCTGGCCGCAGCCGACGAGGAGGGTCGCGAGGGTGGCGCCGCCAGCGGCGAGCAGGCCCCGGCGGGAGAGTCCGCGGGCGGACATGGAAGCAGGCATGATGACGTCTTTCGATCAGGACCGGACCGCGATGATCCGCGATGGCGGGGTTAGGTTAACCTAACCTAACCCGAAGTCAACCGGTGCCATGCCGTTTCCCCCCGGAGCCGACCCTGTCCGTCACCACGCTCGCCGCCGCCCCGGCGCCGGCGCCACCCACCCGCCGGGCCGGCCCCGCCGCGGCGCTCGCCGCCGGACTGCTGCTCCTGCTCGTCGTCGCGGTGCTGAGCATCGCCGTCGGCGCCCGACCGCTCTCCCCCACCGAGGTCTGGCAGGGCCTGGTCTCCGCCGCCTCCCCCGAACACGCGGTGGTGCACCGGATGCGCCTGCCCCGCACGCTGCTCGGCCTAGTCGCCGGCGCGGCACTCGGGGTGGCCGGGGCGCTGATGCAGACGCTCACCCGCAACCCCCTGGCCGACCCGGGACTGCTCGGCATCAACGCCGGCGCGGCGGCCGCGGTCGCCTCCGCCACCGCCCTGCTCGGCGTCGGCACCGCCGGCGGCTGGATCTGGTTCGCCCTGCTCGGCGCCGCCACCGTCACCGTCGGGGTGTACGCCGTCGGCGGCGGCCGGCGGGCCACCCCGGACCGCCTCGCGCTGGCCGGGGCGGCGCTCAACGCGGTGCTCTACTCCTACGTCAGCGCGGTCATGCTGCTCAACTCCGCCTCGCTGGACCGGCTGCGGTTCTGGACGGTCGGCTCGCTGGCCAACGCCGAGTTCGCCACCCTGCGTACCGTGGCGCCCTTCGTGCTGGCCGGCCTGCTGGTCGCCCTGGCCGGCGCACGGTCGCTGAACGCGCTGGCCCTGGGCGACGACACCGCGCGGGCGCTCGGCGCCCGGCCGGCCCTGGTGCGCGGCGGCGCCATCGCGGCGATCACGCTGCTCTGCGGCGCGGCCACCGCCGCCTGTGGGCCGATCGTCTTCGTCGGACTGCTCGTGCCGCACCTGGTCCGCGTGCTGACCGGGCCGGACCTGCGCTGGCTGCTGCCCGCCTGCGCGCTGTACGCGCCCGTCCTGCTGCTCGGCGCCGACGTGCTGGGCCGGGTGCTGGGCCGCCCCGGCGAACTCCAGGTCGGTCTGGTCACCGCCGTGCTCGGCGGCCCGCTCTTCCTGCGTCTGGTGGCCCGGCGATGACCGTGCTCCGCACCCCGGGTGGCCGGTCGCTGCGCTGGCGTCCCCGATCGCTGGTCGTCGTCGCCACCGCCGCGCTGCTCGCCGTCAGCCTCGGCGTGCTAGCCGTCGGCGGCGGCGACTACCCGATGAGCCCGGCCGACGTGCTGCGCACGCTGACCGGGGGCGGCACCGCGGCCGAGGAGTTCATCGTCGGCGAGCTGCGCCTGCCCCGGCTGGTCACCGCGCTGGGCGTCGGGGCCGCCCTGGCGCTGTCCGGCGCGGTGGTCCAGACGCTGCTGCGCAATCCGCTGGGCAGCCCCGACGTGCTCGGCATCACCCAGGGAGCGGCGACCGGCGGGCTGATCGCCGTGGTGCTCGGCGGCAGCAGCCTCGCGCTGTCCGGCGCGGCGCTGGCCACCGGGATCTGCACCGGCCTGCTCATCCGTGCCGTCGCCGGCGCCCGGGGCCTGGCCGGTCACCGGCTCGTGCTGGTCGGCATCGGCTTCACCGCGATCCTCACCGGCGTCAACGGCTGGCTGCTCACCCGGGCGCCGCTGATGGACGCCGCCCGGGCGGTGCTCTGGCTCACCGGCAGTCTGGACGGGCGCGGCTGGTCGCAGGCGGTGCCGCTGCTCGGCGTTCTCGCGGCACTCACCCCGGTGGTGCTCGCCGGCGGCCGGGCAATGGCCATGGTGGAGCTGGGCGACGAGACCGCGACCGCGCTGGGCGTGCCGGTGACCCGGGTCCGGCAGGTGCTGCTCGGCGCGGCGGTGCTGCTCGCCTCCGTCGCGGCGGCCGCCGCCGGGCCGGTCTCCTTCGTGGCGCTCACCGCGCCGCATCTGGCCCGCCGGCTCACCCGCGCGCCGGGGCCGAACCTGGTGGCCTCGGCGCTCACCGGTGCGGTGCTGCTGGTCGGGGCGGACCTGGTGGCGCAGCGCGCCCTCGCCGGCCAGCAACTGCCGGTGGGCGTGGTGACCGGCGTGCTCGGCGGGACGTACCTGGTGTGGTTGCTCGCCGCGCGGCGGGCCGGACGAAACTGAAGGAGATCGCGTGTCGGGAAACCCACGCCTGGACGGGGTCGGGCTGACCTTGGCGTACGAGCGGCGGATCGTCGCGGAGGGGCTGTCGGTGGCCGTACCGGACGGGTCGTTCACCGTGGTGATCGGGCCGAACGCCTGCGGCAAGTCGACGCTGCTGCGGGCCCTGGCCCGGACGCTGCGGCCGCGCGCCGGGACGGTGCTGCTCGACGGGCGGGACATCCACGCGCTGCCGTCCCGGGCGGTGGCCCGTACCCTCGGCCTGCTGCCGCAGTCGTCGGTGGCGCCGGACGGCATCACGGTGGCCGACCTGGTCGCCCGCGGCCGGTACCCGCACCAGGGGTTGCTGCGGCAGTGGTCCCGGGAGGACGAACGGGTGGTCGCCGAGTCGATGGCCGCCACCGGCGTCGCCGAACTGGCCGAGCGGCCGGTCGACGAGCTCTCCGGCGGGCAGCGGCAGCGGGTCTGGATCGCCATGGCGCTGGCCCAGCAGACGCCGCTGCTGCTGCTCGACGAGCCGACCACCTGGCTGGACGTCGCCCACCAGATCGAGGTGCTGGACCTCTGCGCCCGGCTGCACGAGGAGCAGGGCCGCACGCTGGTGGCGGTGCTGCACGACCTGCACCACGCCGCCCGCTACGCCACCCACCTGATCGCCATGCGCGACGGCCGGGTGGTCGCCGAGGGCGACCCGCGCGAGGTGGTCACCGCCGAACTGGTCCAAAAGGTGTTCGGGCTGCCGTGCCGGATCGTCGAGGACCCGGAGACCGGCACGCCGCTGGTGGTGCCCGCCACCCGCCGCCCACGTCTCCCGGACGCGGCCTCGCGGGTAGTGCCGACGTCCTGACGGACCCCCGCCCCCTCGTCGTCAGCTCCAGCCGGTGCCGGTCCAGCCTTCGCTGATCCACGGCGGCGCCCACCCCGTCACCGCCGCCGCTGCGACGAGGACGGTCACGGTCGCTGTCCCCACGAGCGCACCCCGCCCGAGGTACCTGGTCCGGGGCGAGCGGGTCAGCAACCAACCCGCGGCCACGGTCACCGGCAGGAGCAGACAGCTAGTCGCGCCGAAGTAGAAGGTCCACTCGCCGGGCGAATCCCGTCCGATCCACAGTGCATTCGCGGCGGCGACGCCGAACCAGGTGTGGGCGACGACAGCCAGGCCGGCACTCGTGACCGCCTGGGCCACCTCCGATCGCCTGCCCACGGTGCTCCTGCCTGTCGAGTTCGCCGGGGCCGATCAGCTTATCCGGGGCTGGTCCGCTCCGTCCGGAATCCCTCCCGGGTCAGCGGGGCGACGGTGGGGCGGCCGCCCCGGCCGGTGGCTGCGGGCCGAAGGTGCGCAGGAACCGGTCCCGGAAGGTGTCCATCCGCCAGACCGGCGCACGCGGGCCGGGCCGCAGCCCCTCGTCCCAACCCCACGTGGTCACCCGTGCCAGCACGGCGGGATCGTGGGCCACGATGGTGATCGGCACGTCCCGGCCGGCGTTCTCCCCGGTCACCACCGGCGCGGGCTGGTGGTCGCCGAGGAAGACCAGCACCAGCTCGTCGTCGCCGTACGTCTCCACATAGGAGATCAGGCTGTTCAGCGAGTACTCGATGGAGCGCCGGTAGCCGGTGCGGACCTCGGTGGCGCTGCGCCCCACCACGTCCTTCGGGTTGGCGGCCACCGAGGTCGGCCGGCGGTAGATGGACCCGTCGCCGACGTGGTCCCAGTCGAGCATCCGGGGGATCGCCGCCCAGGGTGAGTGGCTGGAGATCAGCGGGATCTCCGCCATGATCGGCGCGTGCCCCGGGGTGGCCCGCTCCCGCCGCTGGAAGGTGGCCAGCGTGTACTGGTCGGGCATGGGCGCGTAGTTGAACTTCGGGCCGCGGTAGTCGAGCCCGGCCGCGTCGTGGTAGCGGTCGAAGCCGAAGAAGCTCCTCTCCGGCCAGGGCTGGGTGGCCGCCGGCATCACGCCCACCGTCTGCCAGCCGGCCTGCCGGAACGCGCCGTTGAGGGTGAGCCGGTCGCCGGCCAGCAGGCTGAGGTGGCGTTGCTGGTTGTCCACCCAGAGCCCGGACAGCAGGGTGTCGTGCGCCAGCCAACTGCCCCCGCCGGCGGTGGGTGAGGTGAGGAAACCGCTGCGGGCGTGGAAACCACGCTCGGCGAGCCGGCGCGTACCGCCGTCGAGCACCGCGCCGACCTGCGGGGCGAACTCCGGGTCCTGCACCGCGTCGCGGCCGTAGCTCTCCACGAACGCGACGATCACGTCCTTGCCGCGCAGGGCGGTGAGCAACTCGTCGCCCGGGGTGTCGCGGAAGGCGTCGGCGGCGGCCTCGGCGGCGAAGGCCTCCCGGTCCCGCAGCCCGGCACCCAGCTGGCCGACATGCTGGCCGACCAGTCGGGACGTCCCCGAGTCGGCGACCGGCACGCCGATCGTCGCGCCGGCGACCCAGACCGCAGCGCACCCCGCCAGCACCCGGACCGCCCGCCGGTCGTGCCGGGCCACCAGCCGGGTCAGCCGGAGCACCGACCGGGTGGTCAGCACCAGCAGCGCGCCGACCGCGGCGACCAGCGCCACGATCGCGCCGACCGCGCCGGCCCGGCCGACGGAGTCGCGGACGAAGCCGTACGCGTCGTCCAGCAGCACCCAGTCGAGGACCAGGTCGAAGGGGCGGGCGAGGCTGGCGGACATGCCCATGTCGAGCAGCTTGACGACGGCGAGCAGCCCGAGCGCGACGCCGCACAGCACCGCCGCCGCCCGCCGGGCCACGCCGCGCAGCACCAGCAGCAGTGCGGCGGCGACCAGCCCCTCGACCGGGATGCGCAGGAACGCGGCCGGGCCGAGCTGGTCGAGCCGGTTCGGCGCCACCAGCACGGCGAACACGAGCAGGCCGGCCGCCACGGTGGTCACCCGCGCCGCGACGGTACGCATCCGTCCCCGTCCACCGGCGACGCCATCCGCCACGGGCCCGGCCGGTTCCGGCCCGCTCGGAGCGCCGGGTGCCTCCGCCTCGGCAGGAGCCGGGTGTAGCGCGGACGCCACATCGGGGGCCTCTGCTGCGGCGGGAGCCGGTTGCGGCGCGGACGCCGCATCCAGTGCCTCCACCCCGGCGGGAGCCGGTTGCCGCGGGGACGCCGCCTCGGGGGCCTCCGCCCCGGCGGCAGCGTCGGCGGGTTGGTCGAGGGCCGGCCCGTCGGGCTCGCCGCGCCGAGGCTGCGGGGTCGGATCGACCGGCGGGGTCGGATCGACCGGGCGGGCCTGACCGTCCACCGTGGCCCGGCGGCGCAGGCGCGACAGCACTGACACTGCGATGTCCCTTCCCTGGGCTGTGCCCGGCCGTCCGGCCGGGCGATCGTGCGGCTCAGACGGGCTGGTGCGCGGCGAGCGGGCGCTCGGCGACGGTCTCCGGCACCGGCCGGAGAGCCGGCGTCGGGCGGCGTACGGGGGCGGTCCGGACCCGGCGGTGCCACCAGAGCCAGCCGACATCGTGGCCGAACGACTCGACCAGCAACGCCAGCGAGGCCGCCACCACGTCGGCGGTCGCCGGCGCGGGCAGCACCTCCGCCGTGGCGACCAGCAGCAGCACCCCCTGGGCCGCGGCCACCACCTTGCGCCAGTACCGCGGCGGCAGCGTCCCGCGCATCCAGGGCAGCACCCAGCTCGCCGCGACGAAGGCGTACCGCATCGCGCCGATGGCGAGCACCCAGCCGCCGGTGGACGGCGCCACGTGGACGCTGAGCACCAGGATCAGGAAGGCGTCGACCTCCATGTCGAAGCGGGCGCCGAGCGCGCTGGCGGTGCCGGTGCGCCGGGCCACCCAACCGTCGACGGCGTCCAGGGCGAGCGCCACCGTGGCCATCGGCACCAGCACGGCCAGCGGCGCCGCCGCGTCGATGGCGTCCACCACCAGGGCGGTCACCCCGCCGACGAGCACCGCCCGGGTCAGCGTCACCCGGTCCGCCGGGCCCAACCGGTTTGCGCCGCGTCGGCGCAGGCCACGGTCGAGCGCCCCGCAGAGCCCGATGCCGTACGCGACGCCGGCCAGCCAGCCGGCGGCGTCGAGCCCGACGGTCGCGGCCAGCCCGGCGAGCAGGACGATCTGGGCGGTCAGGCCGAGCACCGGACCGGTTCGAACCTTGGACACCCTGCCTCCGTGTTTATGATCGACGGCCTCGACAGGAAACACGGAGCGGGTGGCCGTTCGGTTCGGTCCGGCAGCCAGATGAGGAGAACATCCGCGTGATCCGCGACGCCCACGCCTTCTGGCTCCGCTCCCCCGGCGTGGGTGAGATCCGCCCGGTGACGCTACCGGAGCCCGGCCCCGACGAGGTCCTGGTGCGCGCGCGGTACTCGGGGGTCAGCCGGGGCACCGAGACGCTGGTCTTCACCGGCGGCGTGCCGGCCGACCAGTACGCGGCGATGCGCGCCCCGTTCCAGGAGGGCGACTTCCCCGCCCCGGTCAAGTACGGCTACCTGAGCGTCGGCGTGGTCGAGGCCGGTCCGGCGCGGCTGCGCGGGCGTACCGTCTTCTGCCTGCACCCGCACCAGAGCGCGTACGTCGTGCCGGCCTCGGCCGTGACGCCGGTCCCCGACGGCGTACCGGCGGCCCGCGCGGTGCTGGCCGGCACGGTGGAGACGGCGGTGAACGCGCTCTGGGACGCCGCGCCGCTGGTCGGCGACCGGGTCAGCGTGGTGGGCGCCGGCATGGTGGGCTGCGCCGTCGCGGCGCTGCTCGCCCGCTTCCCCGGGGTACGCGTCGAGCTGGTGGACCCCGACCCGGCGCGGGCGGCGGTCGCCGCGGCGCTGGGCGCCGGTTTCGCGTCGCCCGACGACGCGGCCGACGGGCGGGACCTGGTGGTGCACGCCAGCGCGACCGGCCCGGGGTTGCAGCGCGCGATCGACCTGCTCGCCCCGGAGGGCACGGTGGTCGAGCTGAGCTGGTACGGCGACCGGCCGGTGCGACTGTCGCTGGGCGGGTCGTTCCACTCCGGCCGGTTGACCATCCGCAGCAGCCAGGTCGGCACGGTCTCGCCGGCCCGGGCGGCGCGGCGAAGCTACGCCGACCGGATGGCGCTGGCCCTGGAGCTGCTCGCCGATCCGGTCTTCGACGCGCTGCTCACCGGCCGGTCGCGCTTCGCGGACCTGCCCGACGTGCTCGACCGACTGGCCGCGGGGAGCCTCCCCGCGCTGTGCCACCTCATCACCTACGACGGGGAGTGACGCCGTGTTCAGCGTGACCGTACGGGACCACATGATGGTCGCCCACAGCTTCCGGGGCGAGGTCTTCGGGCCGGCGCAGCGGCTGCACGGGGCGACGTTCGTGGTGGACGCGACCTTCCGCCGCGCCGAGCTGGACGCCGACGGCATCGTGGTGGACATCGGCCGGGCCACCGAGGAGCTGCGGGCCGTCCTCGCCGAGCTGACCTACCGCAACCTCGACGACGAGCCGGCCTTCGCCGGGGTGAACACCACCACCGAGGTGCTGTGCCGCACGGTCGCGGACCGGCTGGCCGAGCGGGCGCACGCCGGTGGGCTCGGCCCGGGGGCCCGCGAGCTGGCCGGGATCACGGTGACGCTGCACGAGTCGCACATCGCCTGGGCCAGCTACGAGCGGTCCCTGTAGCCGGTGCCGGTGGTGCACGTCGTCCTCCCCGGCGACATCGACGACCCGGCGACCCCGAGCGGCGGCAACACGTACGACCGCCGGGTCTGCCGGGGCCTCGCCGAGCGGGGGTGGGCGGTGCGCGAGCACGGCGTACCCGGGCGGTGGCCGCGCCCCGACCCGCCGGCGCGGACCCGCCTGGCCGGGGTGCTCGCGACGCTGCCCGACGGCACGGTGGTGCTGCTCGACGGGCTGGTCGCCTCGGCCGTGCCGGAGGTGCTGGCCCCGCACGCCCGGCGGCTGCGGCTGGTGGTGCTGGTGCACATGCCGCTGGAGGACGACACCGAGGCCGCCGCGCTGGCCTGCGCCGTCGCGGTGGTCAGCACCAGCGGGTGGACCCGCCGCCGCCTGCTCGACCGGTACCCGCTGCCCGCCGACCGGGTGCACGTGGCCACCCCCGGGGTGGACCCGGCGCCACCGGCGACCGGCACGGGCGCCGGCACGGCACTGCTCTGCGTCGCGGCGGTCACCGCGCACAAGGGACACGACGTGCTGGTCCGCGCCCTGGCCGAGGTCGCCGACCTGCCCTGGACGCTGGACTGCGTGGGCGCGCTCACCCGCGATCCCGGCTTCGTCGCCGGGCTGCGCCGGCTGGTGGACGAGCGGGGGCTGGCCGGGCGGGTACGGCTGGCCGGACCGCGCACCGGGGCCGACCTCGACGCCGCGTACGCCGCCGCCGACCTGCTGGTGCTCGCCTCGCACGCCGAGACGTACGGGATGGTGGTCACCGAGGCCCTGGCCCGCGGCCTGCCGGTGCTCGCGACCCGGGTGGGCGGGGTGCCCGAGGCGCTGGGCCGGGCCCCGGACGGCGAGCCGCCCGGCCTGCTGGTACCCGCCGACGACCCGACCGCGCTGGCCGGCGCGCTGCGGCGCTGGCTCACCGGGGCGCCGCTGCGGCACCGGCTGCGGCAGGCGGCCCTGGCCCGCCGGGACGGCCTGGCCGGCTGGCCGGACACCGCTGCGGCGATCGCCCACGTCCTGAACGGAGTGAGGGATTGACCATGCACGTCACCGACCCCTTCGCCGATTGGCTCGCGCTGCGCGAGCCCGCCGACGCCGCCGCCCGCGCCGACGACCTGGTGGACCGGGTCCGCGCCCGGCTGGCCGCCGGCCGGCCCCTGGTGGTGCACGACCTGGGCAGTGGCACCGGCTCCATGGCACGCTGGCTGGCCCCCCGGCTGCCCGGCCCGCAGCACTGGGTCCTCTATGACCGGGACCCGGGGCTGCTCGACCGGGCCCTCGCCGCCCCGCCGCGCGCCGCCGACGGCAGCCCGGTGCGCGTCGAGACGCGGCGCACGGACATCACCCGGCTCACCGCCGCCGATCTGGCCGGCGCCGACCTGGTCACCGCCTCGGCGCTGCTGGACATGCTGACCGCCGAGGAGATCGAGGCGATCGTGACGGCCTGCGTCGGGGCGGGCCGCCCGACCCTGTTCACGCTCTCCGTCATCGGCCGGGTGCGGCTCGACCCGCCGGACGAGCTGGACGCGGAGGTCGCCGCCGCGTTCGACGCGCACCAACGCCGTACCGTCGACGGCCGGCGGCTGCTCGGTCCGGACGCCGCCGCGGCCACCGTCGCCGCGTTCCGGCGGCACGGGGTTCCCGTGACGGTCCGGTCCAGCCCGTGGCGGCTGGGCGCCGGGCAGGACGCGCTGATCGCCGAGTGGTTCACCGGCTGGTGCGATGCCGCCGTCGAGCAGCGCCCGGAGCTGGCCGCCCGGATCACCGGGTACGCCCGCCGCCGGCTGGCCGAGGCGGCGGCGGGCCGGCTGACCGTCACGGTGGGCCACGACGACCTGCTCGCCGGGGTGGAATGAACCCGACGGCCGGGCGGTACGTGGAGGAGGGAGAGATCTTCGACAGGAGGCCCCGCGTGCCACAGGCTGCCCACGAAACCCCCGGCACCCCGGTCCGTCCAAGGTGGGCCTGGGTGAGCAACCTCGGCGGCGTCGCGCTGGTGGCGGCGCTGCTGTGGTGGCTGGGCACCGGCCCGGCGCTGGCCGCGCTGCGCCGCATCGACGCCGCGGCGGTGGTCGCGGCGCTGCTGCTCGGGGCGCTCAGCACCGTCTGCTGCGCCTGGCGGTGGCGGCTGGTCGCCGGGGGGCTCGGCGTCCGGCTCCCGCTGGGCACCGCCGTGGCGGACTGCTACCGGGCGGTCTTCCTCAACGCCACCCTGCCCGGCGGGGTGCTCGGCGACGTGCACCGGGCGGTGCGCCACGGCCGGGAGGCCGGCGACCTGGGCCGGGCCGTGCGGGCGGTGGTCTGGGAACGCAGCGCCGGTCAGGTCGTCCAGGTCATGCTCGCCGCAGCGCTGCTGCTGGCGCTGCCGTCGCCGGTGCGGCCCTGGCTGCCGGAGGCCACCGCGCTGGCCCTGGCGCTCGCCCTCGGCGTGGTGCTGCTGGCCCGGGCGCTGCCCCGCTCCGGCCCGTCCCGGCGGGCCCGCGCGCTGCGCGCCGCCGCCGCCGACGTCCGCGCCGGCCTGCTGACCCGCCGGACCGGGCCGGGGGTGCTGCTCGCCTCGGCGGTGGCGGTCCTCGGCCACCTGGGCACCTTCCTGGTGGCGGCCCGGGTCGCCGGGGCCACGGCCCCGCTGGCGCAGCTGCTGCCGCTGACCCTGCTGGGGCTGCTGGCGATGGGGCTGCCGGCGAACGTGGCCGGGTTCGGCCCGCGCGAGGGGGTGGCCGCCTGGGCGTTCGGGGCCGCCGGCCTGGGCGCCGCCCAGGGGGTGTCCACCGCGCTGGTGTACGGGGCGCTGGTGGTCGTCGCCGCCCTGCCCGGCGCCGCCGTGCTGCTGCTGGGCCGGCTTCCGGCCGGGTACCCGTACCGGTCCACACCTCGTACGGTGGGCCAGGGCGGTTCTGCTGCGGTACCCGCTGCCGGGCTGGCCGGCAGCGCCTGACGGAGGAGACACATGTACGGAGCACTTCCGGTCGCCACGGTCCGCACGCAGGTCACGGTTCCCCTCCGCCTACCCGACGGGTACGCCACCACGGCCCGGGTCTTCACCTTCGACGGGCTGGCGGACGGGCGGGAGCACCTGGCGTTCGGGCTCGGCGACTGGGCGGGCGCGCTGCGGCGGCAGTCGGCCGGGCCGGCGCCGCTGGTCCGCCCGCACAGCGAGTGCCTGACCGGGGACGTCTTCGGCAGCCAGCGCTGCGACTGCGGCCCGCAGCTGCGCGAGGCGGTGGAGCGCATCGCCGACGCCGGCGGGTTCCTGCTCTACCTGCGGCAGGAGGGGCGCGGCATCGGCCTGTACCCGAAGCTGGACGCCTACGCGTTGCAGGACGCCGGCCTGGACACCTACGAGGCGAACGTGGCGCTCGGGCACGGCGAGGACGAACGCGACTACCGGGCGGCCGCGCAGATGCTGGCGGTGCTGGGCGTGCGGCGGCTGGCGCTGCTGAGCAACAACCCGGAGAAGGCCGAGCAGCTCGACGGGCTCGGCGTGACGGTGACGGAGGTGGTCCCCACCGGGGTCTACCTCTCCCCCGCCAACGCCGACTACCTCGCGGCGAAGGCGAGCCGGGCGGCCGCCCGCACCGCCGACTCGCCGTCGCTGACCTGAGATGGGCGCCGTGCCGGCGGGCGCGCGGCCGTACGTGCTGCTGAGCTGCGCCACGTCGATCGACGGGTACATCGACGACGCCACCGGGCAGCGGCTGCTGCTGTCCAACGCCGACGACCTGGCCCGGGTCGACGCCGTCCGGGCCGGCTGCGACGCGATCCTGGTCGGCGCCGGCACCGTCCGCCGCGACGACCCGCGGCTGGTGATCCGCTCGGAGCGCCTGCGCCGGGCGCGGGTGGACCGCGGGCTGCCGCCGTCGCCGGTCAAGGTGACGCTGACCGGGCGCGGCGACCTCGACCCGAGCGCCCGGTTCTTCACCGTCGGCGACGCGGACCGGAGCGTGTACTGCGCCGCGCCGGCGGTGGCGAAGAC
>NZ_JAGPYL010000044.1:0-46188 GCF_018070095.1 Micromonospora sp. U56 | reverse complement strand
GCGGTCCCCAGTCCGAGGCCGGGCCGCGTGCCGGGGCCCCGGGCCAGCCGGCGGTGGCCCGCGCGGCCGCCCCGGGCCTGCGCCCCGACGAGCACCCCGACCGGGCCACCGGTCCGCAGCGGCAGCCCGCTCGGCCGGACCCCGGTGGCACCGGGTCCGCCGCGCCGCGCCCGGGCGAGCCGGTGGGCGTCGCCCGCGCGGCGGTGGTGGTGCCGCCGGCCGGGCCGCGACCGGCCACCGAGCCGGCCGGCGGTCCGGGCCGGCCCGACGAGGAGGAGCCCGCCGGCGGGCTGCAGGGCGCCCGCTCCGAGCTGCGCCGGCAGATGCGCGAGCGGCGCCGGCTCCGGCTGGGCATCCTGGTGCTGGTCAGCGTGGTGCTGCTCGGCGCGATCCCGCTCTACTTCGGCATCCGTACGCTCAGCCGCGACCCGGTCTTCGACACCCTCGACGAGCTGGACGTGCCCGGCTGGGCGTCGGCGCAGACGGTCGACAACGTCAGCGGCAGCCGCTGGTGCCTGCAGGACTGCCGGCTGCGGGAACGCACCGTGGAGTCGGAGCGCGCGCCGGAGGAGACCGCCGGAGTGTACGAGGCGGCGCTGCGCCGGGACGGCTGGGAGCCCTGGCAGGTCAGCCGCTGCCCGGAGCAGAAGGAGAAGGGCCGGTACACCTGCTGGCGCCGCGACGAGCTCACCCTCGACCTGTGGGTACGCGAACCGACCTGCGCGGCGCCGCCGGCCGCCGGGCCGTCGGCGGTCCCGCCGTCCACCGAGGCGTCGCCCGCTGCGGGGACGTGTGCCGGGTCGTTGGTGTCGGTGAAGGTCCGCAACGCGATCGACGACGAACGGACCCGGCCGCAGCCGAGCACGGACCCGTCGCTGACCGGTGAGGATCCCTTCCCGACGTTCACGGAGGATCCGCTCGAGGAACTGACACGCTCACCGTCCTGAGCCGGTTTTCATCACGGACGGTAGGGTCTGGGGCTGGCGTGCCCGCCCGCTCCCGCCGGCCCCTCGTGGGCGCGGAGCGACGGCGGGCCCGGAGACGGTCGCGCGTTCCGGACGTTCGTTCCGGAACTCTGCTTGAGGAGGACATGCGTGGATGGTGGACAGATCGCTGCGCTGATCGCGGCCGGCGCGTTCCTGATGCTGGTGCTCGTGCTGGCGGTGCCGATCCTGCGCCTGCGGCACACCGTGGACGCCACGACCCGGATGATCAACGACATCAACGAGCAGACCACCCCGCTGCTGGGGGACGTGAACACCACGGTGAAGAACGTCAACACCGCCCTCGAGCAGGTGCAGACCTCGCTGGACGGGGTGAACCTCCAGCTCGCCAAGGTCGACACCATGACCAGCCACGCGCAGAACGTCACCGCCAACGTGGCGAACCTGGCGACCGTCGTCTCCGCCGCCGCGGCCAACCCGCTGGTCAAGGTGGCCGCCTTCGGGTACGGCGTACGCCGGGCCGCCTCGGCCCGCCGGCACGCCGAGACCGAGCGTGAGGTGCGCGACACCATCAAGCAGCAGCGCCGTGCCGCGCGGCGCGGCAACCGCTGAGCCGGTCGGCGACGAGCCGGAGGGATGAGAGCATGAGGCGACTGTTCTGGCTGGGCATCGGCCTGGCCGTGGGCGTGGTGGTGGTCCGCAAGGCGACCCGCACCGCGCAGGCGTACACCCCGGCCGGAATCGCGAGCGGGCTGTCCGAATCCGCTGGCAGCCTGGTCGAGTCGCTGCGTAGCTTCGTGGAGGACGTACGGGTCGGGATGGCCGAGCGCGAGCAGGAGATCCACGAGGCGTTCGCCCGGGGCGAGGCGTTCGACGACCAGTTCGCCGAGCTGCGGGAGGACCCGCGCATCGGCGACCGAGAAATCTTTCCGGAGGAACACCAGCGATGAAGACGGCGGAGATCAAGCGGCGGTACCTCGCCCACTTCGAGGCGAACGGCCACACCGTGGTGCCGTCCGCTCCGCTGCCCGCCATCAGCGACCCGAACCTGCTGTTCGTCAACGCCGGCATGGTGCAGTTCGTCCCCTACTTCCTCGGGCAGCAGACCCCGGCGTACCGGCGGGCGGTCAGCGTGCAGAAGTGCATCCGCACCCCGGACATCGACGAGGTCGGCAAGACCAGCCGGCACGGCACGTTCTTCCAGATGAACGGCAACTTCTCCTTCGGTGACTACTTCAAGGACGGGGCGATCCCGCTCGCCTGGGAGCTGGTCACCAAGCCGATCGCCGAGGGCGGCTACGGGCTGGACCCGGAGCGGATCTGGCCGACGGTCTACCTCGACGACGACGAGGCGTTCCAGATCTGGCGCTCGGTGGGCGTGCCGGCCGAGCGGATCGTCCGGCGGGGCAAGGCCGACAACTTCTGGTCGATGGGCATTCCCGGCCCGTGCGGCCCCTGCTCGGAGCTGTTCTACGACCGCGGCCCGGAGTACGGCCGCGAGGGCGGCCCGGCGGTCGACGAGGACCGCTACATGGAGTTCTGGAACCTCGTCTTCATGCAGTACGAGCGGGGCCCGGGCACCGGCAAGGAGAACTTCCCGATCCTGGGCGACCTGCCGGCGAAGAACATCGACACCGGCATGGGCCTGGAGCGGATGGCCTCCATCCTCCAGGGCGTCGACAACCTCTACGAGATCGACGAGGTCCGGCCGATCCTCGACCGGGCCGCCGAGCTGACCGGCAAGCGGTACGGCGCCCGGTCCGGGCACGTGGCCAGCGAGTCGCACCCCGACGACGTGCGCCTGCGGGTGGTCGCCGACCACGTGCGGACCGCGCTGATGCTGATCGGCGACGGGGTGACCCCGAGCAACGAGGGTCGCGGCTACGTGCTGCGCCGCATCATGCGTCGGGCGATCCGGGCGGTGCGTCTGCTGGGCTACCAGGACCGGGCGCTGCCCGAGCTGCTGCCGGTGGCCCGGGACTGCATGGCCCCGTCGTACCCGGAGCTGGCGGAGGAGTTCGACCGGATCTCCCAGTACGCGTACGCCGAGGAGGACGCCTTCCTGGCCACGCTGCGCGCCGGCACCACGATCCTGGACACCGCCATCGCCGAGACGAAGTCGGCCGGCAAGCCGGCCCTCTCCGGCGACAAGGCGTTCCAGCTGCACGACACCTACGGGTTCCCGATCGACCTGACCCTGGAGATCGCCGGCGAGCAGGGCCTGCAGGTGGACGCCGAGGGCTTCCGCCGGCTGATGGCCGACCAGCGCAACCGGGCCAAGGCCGACGCGCAGGCCCGCAAGACCGGGCACACCGACGTGTCGGCGTACCGGTCGGTGCTGGACGCGGGCGGGGCGGTCGAGTTCACCGGCTACACCGAGCTGAACCGGGAGTCCCGGGTCCGCGCGGTGCTCGCCGACGGTGCCCAGGTGGGCGCGGCGGTCGAGGGCGACACCATCGAGCTGGTACTGGACACCACCCCGTTCTACGCCGAGGGCGGTGGCCAGCAGCCGGACCAGGGCCTGATCACCGTGGGTGGCGGCCAGGTCGAGGTCTTCGACGTGCAGCAGCCGGTGCCGGGGCTGATCGTGCACCGGGCCAGGGTGCTGCGCGGCGAGGTGCGCGCCGGGGAGACCGGGTATGCGGAGATCGACGTGAGCCGGCGGCGGGCGATCTCCCGCTCGCACACCGCGACCCACCTGGTGCACCAGACGATGCGCAACTTCCTCGGCGAGTCGGCGACCCAGGCGGGTTCGCTGAACGCGCCGGGCCGGCTGCGGTTCGACTTCAACACCCCGACCGGGGTGACGCCGAGCGTGCTGCACGACGTGGAGCAGCAGGTCAACGAGGTGCTCCAGGCGGACCTGGAGGTGCACGCCTTCATCACCACGCAGGAGGAGGCGCGCCGGATCGGCGCGATGGCGCTCTTCGGCGAGAAGTACGGCGAGCGGGTCCGGGTCGTCGAGGTCGGCGACTACGCCCGGGAGCTGTGCGGCGGCACCCACGTGGCCCGCTCGGCGCAGCTCGGCCTCGTCAAGATCCTCTCCGAGGCGTCGGTGGGCTCGGGCGTGCGCCGGATCGAGGCGCTGGTCGGCATGGACGCGTTCGGCTTCCTGGCCCGCGAGCACCTGCTGGTCTCCCGGCTGGCGGAGCTGTTCCGGGTGCCCGGCGACCAGGTGGCCGACCGGGTCGAGCAGACCGTGACGCAGTTGCGCGACGCGGAGAAGGAGCTGGAGAAGCTCCGGGCCCAGCTGGTGCTGGGCGGCGCCGCGGCGCTCGCCGGGCAGGCGAAGGACGTCCGGGGCGTGGCGTACGTCGGCACCGAGGCGCCGGAGGGCGCGGCCGGCAACGACGTGCGGACCCTGGCCCAGGAGATCCGCGGCAAGATCGACCCGGCCCGGCCGGCGGTGGTGGCCGTGGCGGCCCGTGCCAGCGGCAAGGCGTCCCTGGTGGTGGCCGTGAACGCGGCGGCCCGGGGTCGCGGGCTGGCGGCCAACGACCTGGTCAAGGCGGCGTTGTCCGGCCGCGGCGGGGGCAGCCCGGACGTCGCCCAGGGGGGCGGCCTGCCGGCGGCGGAAGCGCCGAACCTGTTGCTCACGGTCGAGAAGGCGATCGCCGAGGCGTGATCACGCACCATGGAACCCAGGGCGGACCGACCCGGTCCGCCCTGGCCCGTTCCGCCGGGGAAGTGGTCCGCCGTGGGTGAGTTGACCCGGGGCGTCCGGCTCGGCGTGGACGTGGGGCAGGTCCGGGTCGGGGTGGCCCGGTCGGACCCGCACGGCATCCTGGCCACCCCGCTGGTCACCCTCGCCCGGGACCTGACGGCGGCGCCCGACGCGGTGCCCAGCGACATGACGCAACTGGCGCAGCTGGTCGCCGAGCACGAGGCGGTGGAGGTGGTGCTCGGCCTTCCGGTCAACCTCGCCGGTAAGCTCGGTCCGGCGGCGCACCACGTGACGGCGTACGCGAACCGTTTGGCCGATGTAATAGCGCCGGTTCCGGTGACGCTCACCGACGAGAGGATGTCGACCGTCGTCGCGTCTCGTAGGCTGGCGGAGCGAGGCGTCCGGGGGAAGCGCCAACGCGCGGTGGTGGACCAGGCCGCCGCGGTCGAGATCCTGCAGAGCTGGCTGGAAGCGCAGCGGAGGCGGACGGAATGATCGACGATCTGGACCTCGGGTTCGACGAGCCTGAGAGGGGTGAGAAGGGCCGGCACCGACGCGGCTTCGTCGAGCGACGCAAGGGCAGGTCCGGCGGCCGGGGGAAGACCATCTTCGCCCTGCTGATGGCACTCGTCCTGTTGGGTGGCATCGGCGGCGCCGCCTTCTACGGCTTCGACCGGGTCCAGAACTACTTCGTCACCCCCGACTATGACGGCGCCGGCACCGGCGAGGCGATGGTCGAGGTGAAGCAGGGCGCGCTGATCGCCGAGATCGGCGACACCCTCGTCGCCGCCGACGTGGTGAAGAGCACCAAGGCCTTCATCGAGGCGGCCGAGGCGAACGCGCTCAGCAAGAACATCCAGCCCGGCCTGTACAAGGTGCGCAAGCAGATGAGCGCGGAGAAGGCGCTCGCCATGCTGCTCGACCGGAAGAACAAGGTCACCAACCAGGTGACCATCCCGGAGGGGCGTACCGCCAAGGACACGTACAAGCTGCTCTCCGACAAGACCAAGATCCCGGTCAAGGAGTTCGAGGTCGCCGCCAAGGACCCGGAGGCGCTCGGCGTGCCGGACTGGTGGTTCGTCCGCAAGGACGGCAAGAAGGTCACCAAGTCGATCGAGGGCTTCCTCTACCCGGACACCTATGAGATCGCGCCGAAGGCGACCGCGGAGGGCCTGCTCAAGGACATGGTCGACAACTTCCTCAGCGTCACCGGTGAGATGAAGTTCGCCGAGCAGGTGCAGCAGAAGCGGGGCGGGATCAGCCCGTACGAGGCGCTGATCGTCGCCTCCATGGCCCAGGCGGAGGCGGGCAACGCCGACGACCTCGGCAAGATCGCCCGGGTCGCGTACAACCGTGCCTACACGGGCAAGTTCCCGTGCAGCTGCCTGGAGTTCGACGTGTCGGTGAACTACTACTGGCAGCTCACCGGCAAGAAGACCAAGGCGTCGAAGGACATGACCACCGCGGAGATCCGCGACCCGAGGAACCCGTACAGCACCCACGCCCACCCCGGCCTGACCCCGACCCCGATCAACAATCCGGGCAAGCAGGCGTTGCAGGGGGCGATGGATCCGCCGGAGGGCAACTGGCTCTTCTTCGTCGCGATCGACAAGGAGGGGCACTCCGCCTTCGCCCCCACCAACGCCGAGCACGAGCGCAACATCGCGAAGGCGAAGCAGAACGGGGTGCTCTGAGTCGCTACGCTGCCCTGGTCCGATCGTGGTCCGCGAAGGGGGAGTGGGGTGACGGTGCACAAGGCTGCGGTGCTCGGCAAGCCCATCGCGCACTCGCTCTCCCCGGTGATCCACAACGCCGGCTACGCCGCCGCCGGGCTCACCGGGTGGTCGTACACCCGGGTGGAGTGCGCGGCCGCGGAGCTGCCGGCCCTGGTCGCCGGCCTCGGCCCGGAGTGGGCCGGGTTGTCGGTGACCATGCCCGGCAAGGAGGCGGCGCTCGCGGTGGCCGACGCCGTCTCGCCGGTCGCCGCCGCCGTCGGCGCCGCCAACACCCTGGTACGCCGGCCCGACGGCTCCTGGTACGCCGACAACACCGACGTCAGCGGCATGGTCGAGGTGCTGACCTCCGCCGGGGTGGCCCCGGGCGGCACAGTGACCGTGCTCGGCGCCGGCGGCACCGCCCGCGCGGCGCTGGCCGCGGCGGCCCGGCTCGGCGCGGCCTCGGTGACCGTGGTGGCCCGCCGGGCGGCGGCGGTCGACGAGCTGCGACCGGTCGCCGGCGCGGTGGGGGTGGCCCTGACCGGCGCCGCCTGGGTGGACGCCGCCGCGCACGCCGGGGCCGACGTGGTCGTCTCCACCGTGCCGAAGGGCGTCGCCGATCCGCTGGCCGGCGAGATCCGCTGGCGGCCCTCGACGGTGCTGTTCGACGCCCTCTACGACCCCTGGCCGACCCCGCTGGCCGCGTCGGCGCTCGCCGCCGGTGCCCGGGTGGTCTCCGGGCTGGACCTGCTGCTGGCCCAGGCGGTCGGCCAGTTCGAGCAGTTCACCGGCGTACCCGCCCCCCGGGCGGCGATGGCCCGGGCGCTGGCCGCGCACCGGACCGGGCTTTCTTAGCTGCCGGTTAATTCGGCGGGGCAACCGGATGTCCGACGGACGACGAGCGTCAGGCGTCGATACGCTGCTGCCGGTAATCGTCGCCCACACGGGGAGTGTCCCTTGAGCCGGCACGGACTCCACCGCGCGGCATCCCGCCTCGGCGCGCGCCGCAAGGCCGTCGTCCTGGGTGTCCTCGGCGCCGGCATGGTCGCCGGCGTGGTGGCCACGATGATGCCGCTGGTGGCGGCGGAGGTGCCCCCGCTCGTCGTGGCCGCGGCGGCGGACACCACCGCCACGCAGGTCCCGCAGGACGGGGACAACGGCGTCAAGACCACCCTGGCGAGCTGCCCCCGGCTCTGCGGCGGCAACCGCACCGGCGAGCGGAACGCGCTGGTCGAGTTCGCGGTGCGCGACCTGCCGGCCGACGCGGTCGACGTCCGCGCCACCCTGCGGGTGTACGCCTGGCAGCCGTTCGCCTCCCGGGTGCACGCCCACCGGGCCTTCGGCTCCGCCGCCTTCACCGGTGCCTGGTCGCTGCGGCCGGAGCTCGGGCCGGCGCTGTCCAGCGTCGAGCGGGTCGGCCGGGGCTTCAACGAGTGGGACGTGTCCGGCTCGGTCACCGGCAACGGCCGGTTCGTCTTCGCCCTGACCCAGGAGACCTGGAACACCAGGATCTACTGGGCCTCCCGGGAGAACGCCAAGGTGGCCATCCGGCCGCAGCTGGTGCTGCGCTACGGACGCGGCGGCCGGCCCGCGCCGACCCGGACGACCGCGGCGCCCAGCCCGATCGCGACCACCGCCGCCCCCGCGCCGTCGCCGAGCCGTACCGCGTCGCCCACCCCGAGCCGGACCGCCCCGACCCCGGCGCCGAGCACCACCGCGCCCGCCCCGTCGCCGACCACCCGCCCCGGCGACCAGGTGCCCGGCTGGCGGCTGGTCTGGTCCGACGAGTTCGACGGCGCCATCGTCGACCGGTCGAAGTGGAACCTGCGCGACGACGAGGGACGCGACATCGACCGGGGCTGCAACGTGGACGACCCGGACAACACCTTCGTCGCCGGCGGCGTGCTGACCCTGCGCGCCCAGCGGGAGACCGCGGTGTGCAGCTCGCAGACCCGCGAGTACACGCAGAGCTACCTGGACACCATCGGCCGGGCGTCGTTCCGGTACGGCCGGTTCGAGGTGCGCGCCCAGTCGCCCAACGGGCCCACCGACTCGAAGGGCCTGTGGCCGGCGTTCTGGCTGCGCCCGGACGACGGCGGCCGGGGCGAGATCGACGTGGTGGAGCTGCCCGGCGGCGGGGCGTTCCACCAGGCCGCCACCCTGGGCATCTTCTACGACTACACCCCGGTCAAGCAGGACCAGCGGTACCCGTTCCCGACCGGCTACCCGGGTGACGGCTTCCACACGTACACCACCGAGTGGGAGCCGGACGCGATCCGCTGGTACGTCGACGGCCGGCTGGTCTGGCAGCGCGACCGGGCCACCACGCCCTGGTTCGACGAGGTCTTCCACAAGCCGTACAACCTGCGGTTGAACTTCCAGGTGGGCGGCTGGCTGGGCGACCCGGACGCGGCGACCCGCTTCCCGGCCGACTTCCGGGTCGACCACGTCCGCGTCTGGCAGCGCTGACCGCGGCCACCGGCACCACGCCGCCCGGCGGGCTCGCAGCCCGTCGGGCGGTTCCTTGCCCCCGGGACCTATCGTGTCCGCCAGCGCGGACCGGTGCAGGTCCGGGCGGACGGGAGACGGCATGGCGGCGCACCGGGCGGACGATCCCCGCGAACGCTCCGACGGCATCGGCTGGGTGAGCCGGGCGATCTTCGGTGACCCCCGGTTGTGGCTGGACGTCTCCGCCGCCCCGCCCCCGCCCGGGCACCGCGTCGCCGCCCGCTACGCGGTGGTGCCGTCGGTGGCGCGGGCGAAGTTCCTGCTGCCGCTGGCCTCCCGGCGGGTCGGGACCGCGTCGACGCTGGCGTACAACGCGCTGCGGCCGCGCCGGGTACGGGCCAACCGGCTCGCCGTCGGCGTGCTGGCCGGGCTCGGCGCCACCGGGCTGGCCCGGATGCCGGTGCTGACGGTCGCCGTGCCGGCCGGGGTCGAGGAGACCGAGCTGCTGCTGGCCGCGCACCTGGGCCGGCTGGCCGGCCGCCGGCTGCACGCGGCGATCGGCATCCGGCCGCCCGACCCGCACCACAAGCCGACCCTGCAACTCTTCGACGACCGGGGCGCAGCCCGCGGGTACGCGAAGATCGGCTGGAACGACGCGACCCGGGCGATGGTGGCGGCGGAGGCGGTCGCGCTGCGCGAGCTGCCCCGCGACGGCGGCGACTTCCCGGACGTGCCCCGGGTGCTGCGCGAGCTGCGCTGGGGCGACCTGGCGGTGACCCTGGTCGAGCCGATGCCCGCCCGGGTCCGCCGGCTGTCGCACCCGGAGCGTCCCGAGGTGGCCGCGATGCTGGCGGTGGCCCGCCGGGGTGGCCCGGCGGCCGCGCCCCGCCCGCTGCGCGGTTCGCCGTTCCTGGCCGACCTCGGCGCGCGCGCCGAACGGGCCGGCGGTCCGGTCGTCGACGCGGTCGGCGCACTCGTCGCCCGCGACGGCGACACCACACTGGAGTTCGGCCACTGGCACGGCGACTGGGTGCCCTGGAACCTCGGCCGGCACGGCGGCCGGTTGGTCGCCTGGGACTGGGAGAACAGCGGCGCGCACCGCCCGGTCGGGTTCGACCTGGCCCACCAGGGGTTCCAGAGCGCGCTGTCGCTGGGCGGCCGGCCGGTGCCGGAGGCCGCCGCCGAGATGGTCGCGGTGCTCCAGCGGCACGGCGAGGCGTTCGGGCTGGACGCGACCCGCCGCCGGCTCGTCGCCGACGCGTACCTCGTCGAGCTGTGGCTGCGCACGGCGGAGCTGGCCGCCGGGGGCGGCGGCTGGAGCGACCGGCTGCACCCCGCGCTGCTGCACGTCCTCGCCGAGCGGCTGTCCGACGGGACCGGCTGATCGGGCGCGCGACTGTCGGGGAGGCGACCGGCGAATCCGGGAAAAAGCCGCGTGAGGGATCTGCTCACTACCGCTCATCCGAATCGGTCCACTAGGGTGTCACCACTCGATCACCACCTGCCGGCGACGGCGTGGTCGATCCTGCCCGGCGTGGGGCGCCGCCGGGCTCCGTGTGGGGCGGCCGGCGGTGGGCCGGCGTGGCAGGGGGACGGATGGCAACGGCACGTGACGTCGGGCGCGGGGCCGCCCGGCCGACGGTGTTCGGCGGGTCGAGCGGCCGACGGAACGGCGGCGACCGACGATGACGCTCATCTACGCGCTGGGGCTGTTGGCGGTGCTGGTGCCCGCGGTGCTCACGCCGGTGGCGGCGACCCGCTGGGCGCCGGTGGTCCGCGACGGTCGGGCGGCGCACCGGCTGCGGGTGGCGGTGGCCGGGCTGACCGCCGCGTTCGGCCGGAGCGGGGCCGCGCTGGTCGTGCTGCTCGCCGGCTGCGCCGCGGTGGTGGCGATCTGCTGGCCGTTGGGGGAGGCGCTGGCCCGCCTGGAACCGCACGTCGACCATCCGGTCTTCGACTACGTGCGCGCCCGACGGGTCGACACCTGGGCGGAGTTGAACTCCTTCTACACCGCGCTCGGTGACCGCTATCCGCTGAAGTGGGTCACCGGCGTGGCAACGCTGGTCTTCGTCGTCCTGTGGCGGCGCCGCCGGTGGTGGGTTCCGCTGGTCGTGCTGCCCCTGCAGTTCATCGTCGAGCAGTACGTCCAGGCCATTCTGGCGACGATGGTCGACCGGGGCCACCCCCCGACCGACCTGGGAACCTACCCGTCGGGCGGGTGCGCGCGGATCATGATGACCTTCGGCACCATCGCCGTGCTGGCGATGTTGACCTGGCGCCTGCCGCGCGGCGTCCGGGTGGCCCTGGTGACCCTGGTGGTGACGCTGGTCAGCCTTGAGGGCTACACGCGGATCTACGCCGAGAAGCACTGGCTGACCGACGTGCTCGGCGGCTGGATCTTTGCCGCCCTGCTGTTCGCGGTGACGGCGCTGGCGGTGCTCGTCGCCGAGGGTCGGGTCCGGCCGCCGGCACCGTCCGGCGTGACCACGCCGGCGATCCCCGACCGCGTCACGACCGCCACCTGAGCACGAGCCCCGACGCCGCATCCGTTCCGCGGCGGCCGGGACGCCCGATCCACCACTCCTCACCACGGAAGCTGGCACCGACGTGACCACCCTTCTCGTCGCCTCCACCGGTGGACACCTCGCCGAGCTGCACGACCTGGCCCCCCGGCTCGGTGTGCAGGACGACTGCGTCTGGGCCACCTTCGACTCGCCGCAGAGCCGGTCGCTGCTCGACGGCCAGGAGGTCATCCACGTCCCGCCGGCCACCACCCGGGACGCGGTGGGCGCGCTGCGCGACCTGCTCGCGGCCCGCCGGGTGCTCGGCGGCGGACGGTTCCGGCAGGTGATCAGCACCGGCGCCAGCGTCGCCATGTCGTTCTTCCTGCCCGCCGTCCGCCAGGGCCTGGCCTGCCACTACATCGAGAGCGCCACCCGCACCGAGGGGCCCTCGCTCACCGGACGGCTGGTCGCCCGGGTGCCCCGCACCCGGCTCTACACCCAGTACCCGGGCTGGGCCGCCGGCCGGTGGACCTACGGCGGCTCCATCTTCGACGGATACCTCGCCACCCGGCGGGCGAAGCCTCGGCCGGTGTCGCGGATCGTGGTCGCCCTCGGCACCCACGACCGGTTCGGGTTCCCCCGGTTGCTGCGTCGCCTGGTCGACGTCCTCCCGCCGGAGGCGGAGGTCCTCTGGCAGGTCGGCTCGACGGTCGTCCCGGGGATGCCCACCGGCGCCCGCCGCCAGGTGCCGTACGCCGAGATGCAGCAGGCCATGCGGGAGGCGGATGTCGTCGTCACGCACGCCGGGGTCGGCTCGGCGCTGGCCGCGATGCGCGCCGGGCATCGTGCCGTCTACGTGCCCCGCCGCCGCCGGCACGGCGAGCACGTCGACGACCACCAGGTCGCGATGGCCCGCGAACTGGACCGCCGGGGGTTGGTGCTGGCCCGGGAGGCCGACGAGATCACCGTCGACGACCTGGCCGAGGCGGCATCGTGGACGGTCGGCGCGAGCGGCGCGCCGGCACCGTTCCGGTGGACGACGTGACGCCCGGCCCGGTTGGCGCGTCCACCGGTCGAGGCGCGATCCTCGTCCACCGTGGGCGGTGCCGCCGCGACCCGGACGACGGGACCGGACCGAGCCGCCGTCGGAGCGGACCGGTCGGTTGATGGTGCGACAAATCGGAACGCAGCAAGCTACGCAGGATCTCACTTCATCATTGGGGGCGCCCGTGCTTCTCAGAACGTCGTCTCGATCGCGCCGGGTGCCGGCGCTGCGGCGGTGGCTCGCCGCGCTCGCCGCGCCGGTGCTGGCCGTCGGCCTGCTGGCGGCGCCCGCCCGGGCGGACGGCCTGCCGCCGGTGCCCATGACCCTCACCTCGGCGAACCCGGCCGACAACATCCCGCACGCGCAGAACGGCGACGTGAAGGCCTTCGCCGAGATCGGCACCACCGTCTACGTCGGTGGCTCGTTCACCTCGATCAAGGCGGCCGGCGACGCGAGCTGGACGGCCCGCAGCTACCTGTTCGCGTACGACCGGGTGAGCGGGGCGCTGAAGGCGGGCTTCGCGCCGGTGCTGAACGGCGCGGTGCACGCGCTGGCGGCCAGCCCGGACGGCAAGCTGATCGTCGGCGGCGCGTTCGGCACGGTCAACGGCGTGGCCCGCAAGAACCTGGTCGAGCTGGACCCGACCACCGGCGCCACCGTCGCCTCCTGGGTCGGCCGCAGCGACGGCGGGCTCGTCCGGCGCACCGTCGTGCTGGGCAACAAGCTCTACATCGCCGGGGCCTTCCACTGGGTCAACGGCACCCAGCACTCGCTGCTGGCCCGGCTGGACGCCACCACCGGCGCCATCGACCCGACCTTCCAGATCGACGCCAGCGTCGCCCGCAGCAGCGCCGAGCTGGTCTGGGGCCTCGCCGTCGCGCCGGACGGGAAGACGCTGGTCGCGGTGGGCAACTTCACCCAGGTCAACGGTCAGGCGCGCAACCAGGTGGTGGTCGTCGAGAACCTGACCGGCACGCCGGCCGTCGCCAACTGGAGCACCCAGCGGTACGTGGCGCAGTGCGGCGCGGGCTTCCCGTTCTACGCCCGCGACGTCGACTTCTCCGACGACGGCAGCTACTTCGTGATCGCCGCGGACGGCGGCCGGGCCACCGGGGCGTACTGCGACACGATCGCCCGGTTCGAGACCGCCACCCGGGGCGCGGCCATCGACGGCACCTGGGTGGACGACACCGGCCACGACTCGGTGACCTCGATCGAGGCGGCCGACAACGTGGTCTACGTCGGCGGTCACTTCCGCTGGCTGAACAACGCCAACGGCAACGACTCCGCGGGCGCCGGCGCGATCAACCGGTACGGCCTGGGCGCGCTCGACCCGATCAACGGCATGCCGCTGGTGTGGAACCCGACCCGCTCGGGCGCGCCGGCCGGCACCACCGACTGGGGCCCGATCCTGTGGGAGCTGTGGCGCGGCAGCAACGGCCTGCTCGCCGGCTTCGACAACGACGGCCTCGGCAACGAGTACCACGGCCGGATGGGGCTGTTCCCGCTCGCCGGTGGCCGGACGGTCCCGGCGGTCAACGCGCCGTCGGCCGCCTCGGGCTACCTCTACGTCGGCACCGCCAACGGCCAGGCCACCAAGGTGCCGTTCGACGGCACCACGCTGGGCGCCCCGGTGGCCACCAGCCAGCCGAACCTCACCGCGGCGGGCGCGGCGTTCTCCGTCGGCAACAAGCTCTACTGGTCCAAGACCGACGCGACCGCGCCGAACGGCAGCTACCTGGACGTGTCGATCTTCTCGGGCGGCTCGGTGGGCGCGCCCTGGGTCAGCAGCGGCTACAACAACTGGTTCAAGGCCGCCACCATGAGCGGGGCGTTCTACCTCGACGGCCGGATGTACTACACGAAGGCCGGCACCAACAACCTGTTCTACCGCTACCTGGAGCCGGACGGCTACATCGTCGGCTGCACCGAGTTCACGCTGCCCAGCCTGAACCTCGCCTGGGGCAACGTCCGGGGCATGGCCTGGGTGAACGGCAAGATCGTGTACGGCAACGCCGACGGCTCGCTGCGGGCCGTCCCGTTCGACGAGACGGCCGTCGACGGCACCGCCTCGGTCCAGCTCGCGCCCGCCTCGGCCGGCGTGAACTGGTCCAGCCGGACGCTGTTCTTCGCCACCTCCTGACCCGATCCGGGTTCCGGGCGGTCCGCCGGTGTCCCCGTGACACCGGCGGACCGCCCGTACCGCAGGGGGCCGGTCGGCTGTCGACCGCGGGTGAACGGTCGGCGACAATGAGACGACCCACCGGGCCCGGCGCGGTCGTCACCCGGCCGGTGCCGGCCACCCTTCCTCATCGCGCAAGGACCTGACCTGATGGACGTGACCGACGTCGCTTCCGCCCGGCAACGCCCGGTCGGCCTCGTCGAGCTGGCCCGCATCCCGCTGCGGCGGTGGCGGATCGTGCTCGCCTCCGCGGCGCTGGTGCTGGCGGCCGTGCTGGCCTACCTGTTCGTGCTGCCGGCCACCTACACCGGGACCACGGCCGTGGTGGTCCGGCCGGTGGTGACCGACCCGTTCTCGGTGCCGTCCGGCGGCGCCGACCGTGCGGTGAACATGACGGCCGAGAGCGGGATCGCCACCAGCAACGACGTCATCGACAAGGTCGCCGGCATCACCGGGCGGGACACCAAGGAGGTGGCCGACGCCCTGGAGGTGGAGACCCCGGTCGGTGGGCAGGTGATGCGCTTCAGCTACGCCGGGCACAGCGAGCGCGAGGCGGTGGACGGCGCGAACGGCGCCGCCGAGTCGTACCTGGAACTGCGCAAGGGCATGTACGAGAACCAGCGCGCCGCGGTGCTCAAGTCGTACGACGACACGATCGACCTGGTCACCGCCCAGCGCACCACGACACAGCGGTCGCTGCCGGCCAACCAGAGCTCCAGCAACCCGTCCCCGCGCACCAGCGCCCTGCTGGACCAGCTGCGGGCGCTCAACGACCAGCTCGCCACCCTCGCCGAGCAGCGGTCCAAGGTGGCCTCCGCCGACCTGAGCCCCGGCTCGGTGACCAGCGCCGCCCGTACCCCGGTGCCCTCCAGCCGGGACGCGGCGCCGCTGCTCCTGGTCGCCGGCCTGCTCGGCGGGCTGCTCCTCGGCGGGCTGGTGGCCTTCGTCCGGGAGTCCCTGGACCGCCGGGTGCGCACCGCCGCCGAGGCCGCCGCGACGATCGGCGCGCCGCTGCTCGGCACGGTGCGGTACCGCCGGGGCGGCCAGCAGGACGAGTCGGACCTGCGCTACCTCGTGCTGGCCCTGGGCCGCTGGGTCGACGGGCCGCAGCGGACCCCGCTGGTGGTGCTCTCCTCGGCGACCGACGAGGGCCGCGAGCAGGTCACCGCCGGGCTCGCCGCGGTGCTGGCCGCCGCCGGCCACGACGTACGCCTCGGTGTCACGCCGGAGAGCCTGGACCGGATCCGTCCGCTGATGCTGGACGCGCAGCGCCGCCACCCGCCGGTGGAGCCGACCCGCTCCCGCCCGCTGCCCCGTCCCCGCCCGGTGCCCGCCACCACCCCGGCGACGACGGCCGCCGGGCCGGAGGACACCGCCGTGATCCCGGCGGTCCGCAAGCCCCGACCGTTCCCCACCGCCGCCGAGGCGAAGAACGGCGCGGTGTACCGCTCCACCACCACGCCGGAGGACAAGACGGAGATCATCCCGACCGCCCGGTCGGCCGCCGACGGCGCGGCGACCGACGGGCAGGAGCTGCGGATCGGCACCGGCAAGGTCCGCCTCGTCGACCTGGACGGCACCTCCTCGGAGGCACTCACCGTGCTGGACGCGCCGCCCGCGCTGCACGACGAGCGCGGGGTCCGGGCCGCCCGGGAGGGCCGGGCGCTGCTGGTCGCGGCCCGGGACCGGACCCGGACGGGTCAGCTGACCCAGCTGGTGGACCGGCTGCGCGCCGTCGGGGTGGAGCCGGTCGGATTCGTGCTGACGGGAGACGGCCGTGACTGACCGCGACCAGCCGGGCGCCGCGCCGGCGTACCCCCCGGTGACCGTGGTGGTGGCCACCCGGGACCGGCCGGGGCTGCTGGAGCGGGCCGTCCGGGCGGTGCTCGACCAGGACTACCCGGGGCCGGTCGAGTGCCTGGTGGTGTACGACCACACCGAGATCCGCCCGCTCGACCTGGCCGTGCCGGCCGGGCGCACCCTGCGGTACGTCACCAACACGCACCGGCGCGGGCTGCCCGGCGGCCGCAATACCGGCGCGGACGAGGCGACCAGCGACCTCATCGCGTTCTGCGATGACGACGACTTCTGGCTGGCGACCAAGCTCGCCCGGCAGGTGGAGCTGCTGGCGGCCCGCCCCGACGCCGCCGCCGCGAGCTGCGGCATCCGGCTGGAGGGCCCGGGCATCGCCAAGGAGCGGCGCTTGGACACCGCCGAGGTCGGCCTGCCCGACTTCGTCGAGGACCGGGTGATGGAGGTGCACTCCAGCACCATCCTGGTCCGGCGGTCCACCTGGGACGCGGTCGGCCCGGTCGACGAGGAGCTGCCGGGCGGCTACGGCGAGGACTACGAGTGGCTGCTGCGGGTGGCCGCGCACGGCCCGGTGGTGATCGTGCCGGAGGTGCTGGTGGTGGTGGACTGGCACGGCGGCTCGTTCTTCTTCGGCCGCTGGGCGATGATCGTCGAGGCCACCCGCTACCTGCTCGCCAAGCACCCGGAGCTGGCCGGCAGCCGCACCGGGTTGGCCCGCCTGCACGGCCAGATCGCCTTCGCGCTCGCCTCCGGGCGGCGGCGCCGGGAGGCGCTGCGCGAGCTGGGCCGGGTGGTCCGGCTCAACCCCCGCGAGAAGCGGGTGCTGGTGACCCTGCCGGTGGTGCTCGGCCTGCTCTCCGGGGAGCGGGTGCTCCGGCTGGCCCAGCGCCGGGGCCGGGGTGTCTGACCGGCGGCCCGGGGCGACCCCGCCGCCGCTGCCCGTCTGGCCGCTGACGGCCATGTTCGCCCTGGTGCCGCTCTGGTGGGCGCTGGGTGCGTTCTACCTCGGCTGGTCGGTCTTCGGAGTGGTGCTGCTCGCCCTGCTGGTCACCCGCGGCCGGGTCGCGCTGCCCCCCGGCAGCGCCGCCTGGCTGGTCTTCCTCACCCTGGTGCTGCTCAGCGCCACCCGGCTCGACCGGGCCACCGCCTACCTCACCTTCGGGCTGCGCTTCGGCTTCCTGGCGACCGCGCTGGTGGTCTGCGTGTACGTCTACACCCTGGTCCGCCAGGGCACCCGCTGGGACCGGGTGCTGCGCCCGCTGGGCTGGTACTGGCTGGGCGTGGTGGCGCTGGGCTGGCTGGCCGTGCTCGCGCCCACCTTCGCCCTGACCACCCCGGTGGAGATGGCGTTGCCGGACGACATCTCGGCGAAGCGGTTCATCCAGGCGCTGACCCACGTACGGGCCAACGAGTTCAACCCGCAGTCGCGCACCCCGATCTACCGCACCGCGGCGCCGTATCCGTACACCAACAACTGGGGTACCGCGTACGCGTTGCTGGTGCCCTGCGTGCTGGCGTACCTGACCTCGGTGCGTACCGGGCGGTTCCGGGTGGCGCTGTGGGTGTCGCTGCCGCTGTCGGTGGTGCCGGCGTTCCTGACGCTCAACCGGGGCATGTTCCTCGGCCTCGGCGCCGGCCTGCTCTACCTGGGCCTGCGCGCCCTGGTCAGGGGCAACGCCCGGCTGATCGTCTCGATCGGCGGGCTGGTCGTGCTGGTCTGGGTGGTCAGCCTGGTCGTGCCGGTGCAGGAGATGATCGACGCCCGGGTCAGCAGCACCGACACCAACGTCGACCGGATGGACCTCTACGTGCGGACCTGGCAGGCGGTGGAACGTTCGCCGCTGCTCGGGTACGGCGCGCCGAAGAGCGTGGACACCACCCTCGCCGAGGAGCCGCTGGGCACCCAGGGCCTCATCTGGCAGCTCCTCTACAGCCACGGCATCCCGGCGCTGGTGGTCTTCCTCGGCTGGCTGGTGCTGGTGGCCCGGCGGCTGGCCGCCGCGGTCTCGCCGGCCGGGCACTGGCTGAGCACCGTCCCGGTGATCGCGCTGGTGGTCATCCCGGTGTACGCCTACATCGACCCGAACCTGTCGGTGATCTTCTTCGCGGTCGGGGCCGGGTTGGCGGCGGTCGGCGGGCCGGTCAACCGGGTGCCGACCGGCCCGTCCACCATGGCCCAACCGGTGCCGCTGGCGCCCTGGCGTACCCGGGGGGTCGGCCGGGCCGCGGTGCCCGCGCCGCCGGTGCCCCCGCCCGCGCCGCCGCCGGCGACCGGGGTGGCCGCCGTCCCGCTGCGCATGCCGGAACCGCTGCCCCAGCCGTCCGCGCCGGTCCCGCCCTCGGCGCCGGCCGTCCCGGTCCCGGCCCCGAGCGCCGCGCCGGTTGTGCCGGCGCCGCGAACCGCGCCGGCCACGCCGCCCGCGCCGGTCCCGGCCCCGAATGCCGCGCCGGTCGTGCCGGCGCCGCGATCCGCGAGCGCCCCGCCTGCGTCGATCGCCCCGCCGTCGACGGCGGCGGAAGCCACGACTGCCGTGCCTGCGCCCCGAGCCGCGACCGCCCTGCCCCCGTCGGCCGCCCCGCCGGCCACGACGGCGGCGGAGGTCACAGCCGCCCTGCCCGCGCCCCGGGCCGCGACCGCACCGCCGCCTGCGCCGGCAACGTCGGCCGGCACCGCCGTGCCCGCGCCCCGGGCCCCTACCACTCCGCCTCCCTCGCCGGCCCCGACGGTCCCGGTGGCCGAGGCGGCCCGGCCGCCGGCGTCCGAGCCGGACCGGCCGGTCGCGGACGCGCCACGCCAGGGAGGGATGGCATGACCGATCCGGGTACGCGGCCGACCGGCGCGGCCGCCACGGCCGTCGCGGACGCCGGTGGGTCGGCCGGTGAGCGGGAGGTACGCCGCAGCACGCGCAGCGGGATGGTCGGGCTGGCCGGGGCGGCGGTCAACGGCCTGCTGGGCTTCGTGCTGACCGTGGTGATCGTCCGTGGGCTGGGGCCGGCCGGGTCCGGCGCGATGTTCACCGCGATCGGCGTGGTGATCATTCTGGGTGCGGTCTGCTGCGCCGGCGCCGACACCGCATTGGTCTGGGCACTGCCGCGACGCAGGGCCGGGGCGGATGGCGACGCGGCCCGGCTGCTGCCGGTGGCATTGCTGCCTGTGCTGCTGCTTACCGGGGTCCTTGCCGTGGTCGGGGAGTTGGCGGTCGACCACCTCGCCCCGGTCTTCTTTGAAGGAGCGGATGGTCCGGCACTGCTGCGCCTTGCCTTCGTGGCGTTGCCGGTCACCGCCGCGATGACAGTGCTGCTTGCGGCCGTCCGCGCCGTGCGGCCGGTGGTCGCGGTGATTGGCATCCAATACGTACTGGTGCCCCTTGCCCGCCCCGTGCTGTTGGTGGCGACGGTGGCGACCGGGGCCGGCGTGGTGGCTGGCTTCGGCGCCTGGCTACTGCCGATCGCCCTGGCCGTGGTGGCCGCCGCAGTCCTGCTGGTACGACCCCTGGGGCTGTCGGCCGGCGTCCGGCTGCGCCCGACCCCCACGGACTGGCGTGCGTTCTGGGGTTTCGCGTTGCCTCGGGCGGCGTCAGCGGCGATCGACGCGAGCAGCATGTGGGTGGGTGTCCTGCTCACTTCGGCGCTGGCCGGCGCGACCGAATCCGGCGTGTTCAGCGCCGTAGGCCGCTACGCCCTCGCCGGGCTGCTCGTCATGCAGGGGCTCCGGGTGGCCGTCGCGCCACAGCTGTCCCGGCTGCTCGGGCAGGGACGCAACGCGGACGCGGCGCTGGTCTACCGACGGGTGACGGTCGTGGTGATCATCCTGTCCTGGCCCGCCTACCTGCTCCTCGCGGTCTTCGCGCCGGGCTTCCTCAGTCTCTTCGGGCAGGAGTTCGCCGCCGGCGCGACCCCACTGGTGGTCCTCGCCGTGGCCATGATGGTGAACTCCGGGGTCGGCATCGTCCAGACGATGCTGTTGATGAGCGGCAACAGCCGCCGACACCTCTACGCCACCCTGGTCGGTCTGGCGCTCACCGTCGGCCTCGGTGTGCTGCTGATTCCCGACCACGGCGCGCTCGGCGCCGCCTGCGCCTGGGGTGCCGGGATCGTCGTGGAGAACCTGCTGGCCGCAGCGGCTGCCCGATCCGTGGTCGGCGAGCCGCTGCTCACCCGGTCCTTGGGCTGGGCGGCGCTCGGCGCCGGCGGCGGTGCGGGGGTGGTCGCGGTGGCGAGCGCACTGCTGGCCGGAAGGGGCGTAGCAGGCCTTGCCCTTGCCTTGGCGATGCTGGCGGTCGCTGCCGCCGCGCTGCTGCTGGATCGGCGAGTCCGTCGTGCGGTCCGTGTCGCCGTGACCATGCTCAAGCCGAGACCGGCGTGACGAGAGGGGAATCATGACGATCCGCGACCGGCTCAAGGGCGTGGTGCCGCACCAGGTCACCCACCAGGTGCGCAACTCACTGGTTCGTTACGGCGAGCGCACCGCCGACCGGCGGCCACTGCCGGACTTCCTGATCGCCGGCACGAAGCGCGGCGGCACCACCTCGCTCTGGCGCTACCTGCTGGAACACCCCTTGGTGCCCCGGCTCTTTCCCGCCTGGAACACCAAGACCTCGCACTACTTCGAGGAGAACTGGGGGCGCGGCGAGGTGTGGTACCGCTCGCACTTCCCCACGGAGCGTCAGCGCGGGGCGCTGGAGCGGCGGCACGGTGGACCCGTCCGGGTCGGCGAGGCGGCGCCGCTGTACATGTTCCACCCGCTCGTTCCGCAGCGGGTGGCCGACCTGCTGCCGGACGTCCGGCTGATCTTCCTGCTGCGTGACCCGGTGGAGCGCGCGTACTCGCACTGGAAGGAGCGGCGCACCGAGGGCAAGGAACCGCTGGACTTCGCCGAGGCGTTGGCGCGCGAGGAGGAGCGGACGGCGGGGGAGCGGGAGCGGCTGATCACCGACCCGACCTATTTCAGCGAGGCGTACGACTGGTACACGTACCGAGCGCGGGGCCGTTACCTGGAGCATCTGGAGCCCTGGCTGGCCCGCTTCGATCCCGCGCAGCTGCTCATCCTGCCCAGCGAGAAGCTGTACACCGAGCCGGCGGCCAGTTACGCCCAGGTGCTCGACTTCCTGGGGCTTCCGCCGCACCAACTGAAGGCGTACGAGGCCCACAATCACCGGCGCAGCAAGGCCATGGACCCAGACGTGCGAGCAGAGCTGAGCGCCTACTTCACACCGCACAACGAAGCCCTGTCGGAGCGCCTACGGATGCGCTTCGACTGGTCCTGAGGAATCACGGAGCCCTCCACCGATCGTGATCACCGTCAACCGGTGGCCCGTGCCGACCAGACCTCCCGTCGAGCGGACAGGACTGTACGGGTTGTCGGCCCTGGGTGCCGGGGAGCGGCCGCCTGCCGGGCACCCGTGTCCGCAGGGCGGGACGCGCCGGGCGGCACGTCGGGGCGGCGACCGACCGTGACAGACTGAGCGCTGTGTTGCGCTGGCTGACTGCAGGTGAATCCCACGGACCCGCCCTCGTCGCGATGCTCGAGGGGGTGCCCGCCGGGATCGAGGTGACCACCCGGGAGATCTCCGACGAGCTGGCCCGGCGCCGGCTCGGCTACGGCCGGGGCGCCCGGATGTCGTTCGAGCGGGACGAGGTCGAGGTCATCGGTGGCCTGCGGCACGGCGTCACCCTGGGCAGCCCGGTCGCCATCCGGGTCGGCAACTCCGAGTGGCCGAAGTGGCAGACCGTGATGGCCGCCGACCCGGTCGACCCCGACGAGCTGGCCCGGCAGGCCCGCAACGCCCCGCTGACCCGCCCCCGGCCCGGCCACGCCGACCTGGCCGGCATGCAGAAGTACGGTCACACCGACGCGCGGCCGATCCTGGAGCGGGCCAGCGCGCGGGAGACCGCCGCCCGGGTGGCCGTCGGCACGGTGGCGAAGGCGCTGGTGAAGCAGGCCCTCGGCATCGAGATCGTCTCGCACGTGGTGGAGCTCGGCCCGGTCGCCGCCAAGCCGGGCCTGCGGCCCCGGCCGGAGGACGCCGAGCGGATCGACGCCGACCCGCTGCGCTGCCTCGACCCGGAGGCGAGCGCCCGGATGGTCGCCGAGGTCGACGCCGCGAAGAAGGCCGCCGACACCCTCGGTGGCGTGGTCGAGGTGCTGGCGTACGGGGTGCCGCCGGGCCTGGGCAGCCACGTGCAGTGGGACCGCAAGCTCGACGCCCGGCTGGCCACCGCGCTGATGTCCATCCAGGCCATCAAGGGCGTGGAGATCGGCGACGGCTGGCAGCAGGCCCGTTCCCGCGGCTCCGAGGCGCACGACGAGATCATGCCCACCGCCACCGGCGTCCGCCGGGTCACCGACCGGGCCGGCGGCCTGGAGGGCGGCATCACCACCGGCGAGCCGTTGCGGGTGAAGGCCGCGATGAAGCCGATCTCCTCGCTGAACCGGGCGCTGGCCACGGTCGACGTGACCACCGGCGAGCCGGCCACCGCCATCAACCAGCGCTCCGACGTCTGCGCCGTGCCGGCCGCCGCCGTGGTCGCCGAGGCGATGGTGGCGCTGGTGCTGGCCGAGGCGGCCACCGAGAAGTTCGGCGGCGACTCGGTGGCGGAGATCCGCCGCAACCTCGCCGGGTACCTCGACGCGCTGGTGATCCGATGACCGGCCGGGCGGCGGCGGGACGGAGCGTGCTCCAGTGACGAAGCCGGTCTGCGTGCTGGTCGGGGCGCCCGGCTCCGGCAAGACCACCGTCGGCGAGGAGTTGGCGGCGCTGCTCGGGGTCGACTTCCGGGACACCGACGCCGACATCGAGCGCCTGGCCGGCAAGCCGATCCCGGAGATCTTCATCGACGAGGGGGAGGCGCACTTCCGTACCCTCGAACGGGCGGCGGTGGCGGCGGCGCTGGCCTCGCACGGCGGGGTGCTCGCCCTCGGCGGCGGCGCGGTCCTCGCCGAGGAGAACCGCGCCGCGCTGGTCGGGCACACCGTGGTGCACCTGTCGGTGGAGCTGCCCGACGCGGTGAAGCGGGTCGGGCTCGGCGCCGGCCGGCCGCTGCTCGCGATCAACCCGCGGGCCACCCTCAAGCACCTGATGGACCAGCGCCGCCCGCTCTACGCCGAGGTGGCGACCGCGACCGTGGTCACCGACGGGCGTACCCCGCCGGAGCTGGCCGCCGAGATCGTCGCCCTGCTCAAGCCCTGACCGGGCCGGCGGTCAGCCCCGGGCGATGGTGTCGAGCAGGTCCGCGAGGGCCTTCGGCTCGCTCAGCATCGGCCAGTGGCCGGTCGGCAGCCCGTGCAGCTCGGCGCCGACGAGACCGGCGAAGAACGGGTGCCCCTCGGCGATCATCGCGGCGGCCACCTCCACCGGGAAGGTGCACGCCACCAGCGCGGTCGGCACCGGCCGCCCCCCGGTACGCCGTACCGGGTCGGTCGCCGCGCCCAGCGGGTGCCCGGTGGACCGGCGTCGCAGCAGCGTCAGCGCGCCGTCGTCCAGACCGGCGAGGTTCTGCGGGTCCTCGGCCGGCTCCCAGGCCGGCGGCGGCAGCAGGTGCCCGTCGCCGATCCGCGCGCGCAGCCGCTCCTGCTCCTCCGGCGGGTGGACGTCGAACTGGGACATGCCGTCGGGCAGCGGCCCGCTCTCCACGTAGACCACCCGGGCGATCCGGTCCGGCATCCGGTCGGCCGCCTGGGTCACCGGCATCCCGCCGCCGGAGTGCCCGACCAGCACCACGTCGCGCAGCTCCTCCGCCTCGATGAGCGCGGTGAGGTCGGTGGTGTGCGTCTCCAGGCCCACCTCCGGGCCGGCCAGGTGGGCCCGGTCGGCCACCCCGGTCAGCGTCACCGCGTACACGTCGTGGCCGCGCCCGCGCAGGTCGGCGGTCACCTCCCGCCACGCCCAGCCGCCCAACCAGAACCCTGGCACCAGCACGAACGTCGCCATCTCAGATCTCCCTCGTCTCGATGTCCACGGACACCGTAGGCTGGAATCCGGACAGTTCCCGCCCGGTATTGCGAGGTGGCCCGTGTCACATCCTGCCGGTCGGGTGCTCGCGATGCTCGAACTGCTCCAGAGCCACCACCGGCTCACCGGCGTCGAGCTGGCCGACCGGCTCCGGGTCGACGAGCGCACCGTGCGCCGGTACGCCGCCACCCTGGTCGACCTCGGCATCCCGGTCACCGCCGAGCGGGGCCGGTACGGCGGCTACCGGCTGCGCCCCGGCTACAAGCTGCCGCCGCTGATGCTCACCGACGACGAGGCGGTCGCGGTGCTGCTCGGTCTGGTCGCGGCGGAACGGCTGGGGCTGGGCACCGAGGAGCCGGCCACCGCCACCGCCCTGGCCAAGATCCGGCGGGTGCTGCCGGCTCCCCTCGCGGAGCGGCTCGCCGCCGTCCAGGACCACCTCGGCTTCACGCTGCGCCGCGCCGACCCGGCGCTGCGCCCGGCCACCGGCACGCTGCTCACCCTCGGCGCGGCGGCTCGGCAGCGGCGGCGGGTGACGCTGGACTACCGCTCCTGGCGGGGTGACCAGTCGCGGCGGCAGCTCGACCCGTACGGCCTGGTCTTCCACGCCGGCCGCTGGTACGTCACCGGTTACGACCACCTCCGGGACGAGGTACGCACCTTCCGGCTGGACCGGATCGGCGCGGCCAGCACCGGCCCGGAGACCTTCACCGTGCCGAACGACTTCGACCCGGTGGCCCAGGTGACCCGTTCGCTGGCCGGCGTGCCGTACGCGCACTCCGTCGAGGTGCTGCTGGAGACCGATCTGGTTACCGCCCGACGCCGCGTCCCGCCCAGCGTCGGCGACGTCACCGAGGTCGCCGACGGGGTGCTGCTGCGGACCCGCGCCGAGCACCTCGACGGGATGGCGCAGCTGCTCGCCGGGCTCGGCTGGCCGTTCACCGTGCTCCGCCCGGACGCGCTGCGCGACGCCGTCCGCGCCCACGCGACCCGGCTGACTGCCTGGGCCGACCGGCCCGGCGAGGCCCCACCGTCCGACTGACGGACGACGGGACGCGGCGAAGCCCGCGCCGGCCGGGACCGGTGGTGCCAGCGACCGGCGGCGGCCGGGACCGGCGGACGGGTCCCGGTTCAGGCGGGCGACGGCGCCGGCTCGGATCGGGCGTGCCGGGCCGTCGGTCGCCAGGTGACCAACAGGGCGAGGGCGAGCAGGATCTCGGCCAGGTCGCCGCCGTAGTACATCAGCGTCGCCGCCGCCCGCAGCTGCGCCTCCGGCGCGGCCACGTCGACCAGGCCGGCGTACATGAGTTGGGCCAGGGTGGCGTGCGCGGCCACCGACAGCCCGAGCACGACCAGCCGCAGCGGCACCCCGGGGCGGTGCGGCCCCGGGTCGGGGCCGGCGATCGCCCAGGTGAAGAGGTACCCGCTGGCCAGGAAGTGCAGCAGCACCAGGCCGTGCAGCCCCGGGTGGGCCAGGATGGCCCGGTAGAGCGGGGTCAGGTGCAGCAGGTAGAGCCCACCGGCGGTGAGCAGCAGGCCGGTGACCGGGTGGGCGGCCACCCGCGGGACCGGGTGGCGCAGCACCCGCAGCGCCGCCCGCCCGACGTCGCGGCGCACCGTGCGCAGCGCGAGGGTGCCGGGCGCGCCGAGCACCAGCCCGAGCGGTGCCAGCATCCCGACCAGCAGGTGCCGCCACATGTGCCCGACCAGGTCGTGGCCGGGCAGCACCGCGGCCACCGCGAGCAGCGCGGCGCCCGCACCGAAGCTCGCGGTCCGCCAGTGGCTCCAGCCGCCGCGCCCCGGGTCCCGCTGGCGCAGCGCCGCGGCCAGATAGACCCAGAAGACCAGCAGCGGTACGAGCAGCAGCGGGCCGACTCCGGCGCCGTGCTGCCCGGTCATCGCCGGTCGGCGCAGGTGTCCACCGTGCCGGCGCGGCGCTGCACGGCCCAGCCCACGGCGATCAGCGCCGCGCCGAACAGCAGGAAGCCGACGTCCCAGGCCGTCTGGTGGGGGCCGCCGTGCACGTGGTGGATGCCCAGCAGGTGGTGGTCGACGAGCCCCTCGACCAGGTTGAACAGGCCCCAGCCCACCAGCGCCCAGCCCCACAGCGCCGGGGAGCGCCAGAGCCGGCCGCGGGACCGGGTCACCCGGGCGTAGAGCAGGGCCAGTCCGGTGAGCACCGCCACCCAGGTGACCACGTGGAAGATGCCGTCCCAGAGGGTGTTCACCTGCAGGCCGGAAACGGTGTCCACCGGGTACGCCCGGATCCCGACGTTGTCGGTGTCGGTGCTGCTGAGCAGGTGGTGCCACTGGAGCACCTGGTGCAGGACGATGCCGTCGGCGAAGCCGCCGAGCCCGACGCCGAGGATGGTGGCGGGCAGCCGGATGTCGGCGCCGTCGATGGTCGTGGTGGCCATGGGGAACCTCCGCCGTCGTGGGCCGGGCCCGCTTCGCCCTACGTCCGACCCTTATGAGCCGAACGTACCCGGTGGCCGGCAATGTCGCTTGCCACCAGGTGGACGAGCGCCGTCGCGGTGCTGCCGACTGCACTAGGCTCCCCTGCGATGGACGAGGTGACCCGGATTCCGGTCGGCGGCGAGCGGCCGTACGACGTGCTCGTGGGACGAGACCTGCTCGATCCGCCGCCGCGGCTGCTCCCCGGCGCCGAGCGGGTCGCGCTGCTCTTCGCGCCGCCACTGAAGGACCTGGCCGACACGCTGGCCGAGCGGCTGCGCGCGGTCGGCGTGACCCCGCTGCCGATCGAGGTGCCCGACGCCGAGGCGGGCAAGCGGATCGAGGTTGCCGCCGACTGCTGGGAGCGGCTCGGCGCGGCCGGGTTCACCCGTACCGATGCGGTGGTCGGCGTGGGCGGGGGTGCGGTGACCGACCTGGCCGGCTTCGTCGCCGCCTGCTGGCTGCGCGGAGTGCGCTGGGTGCCGGTGGCGACCTCGCTGCTCGGCATGGTCGACGCGGCGGTCGGTGGCAAGACCGGCGTGAACACCGCCGCCGGCAAGAACCTGGTCGGCGCGTTCCACCCACCGGCCGGCGTGCTATGCGACCTGGCGACGCTGGACAGCCTGCCCCCGGCCGACCTGGCCGCCGGGATGGCCGAGGTGGTCAAGTGTGGCCTCATCGCCGACCCGGTGATCCTCGACCTGGTCGAGCGGGATCCGGCCGCCGCCGTGGACCCGACCGACCCGGTGGCCCGCGAGCTGATCGAGCGGGCGATCCGGGTGAAGGCCGACGTGGTCTCCGGCGACCTGCGCGAGTCCGGGGTGCGCGAGGTGCTCAACTACGGCCACACCCTGGCGCACGCGATCGAGAAGGTGGAGGGCTACCGCTGGCGGCACGGGCACGCCGTCGCGGTGGGCACCGTCTTCGCCGGCGCCCTGGCCCGGCTGGCCGGCCGGCTTGACGCCGGCACCGCCGAACGGCACCGCACGGTGATGGCCGCGCTCGGCCTGCCCACCAGCTACCCGGCCGACGCCTGGCCCGACCTGCTGGCCGCGATGCGGGTGGACAAGAAGGCCCGGGGCAGCACCCTGCGCTTCGTGGTGCTCGACGCCCTGGCCCGGCCGGCGATCCTGGAGGGGCCGGACGACGAGCTGCTGCACGCCGCCTATCGGGAGATCGCCTCGTGAGGGTGTACGTGCTGAACGGGCCGAACCTGGGCCGGCTCGGCACCCGGCAGGTCGACGTGTACGGCGTGACCAGCTACGCCGACCTGGTGACGCTCTGTGTGGACACCGGCCGCGAGTTGGGGCTGGACGTGGTCGTCCGGCAGACCGACGCCGAGCACGAGCTGCTGGGCTGGCTGCACCAGGCGGCCGACGAGCAGGCGGCGGTGGTGCTCAACCCGGCCGCCTGGTCGCACTACTCGATCGCCGTCCGGGACGCCTGCGCGATGCTGCGCGGGCCGCTGGTGGAGGTGCACATCTCCAACATCCACGCCCGGGAGGAGTTCCGGCACCACTCCGTGGTCTCCGCCGTGGCGACCGGGGTGATCTGCGGGCTGGGCGTCGACGGCTACCGCCTCGCCCTGCGCCACCTGGCCACCGTCCTCGGCGCGACCGGCTGAGCGGTCGCCGCCGCAGGGTGCCCGACCGGCCGGCCGTCCCCGGCAACCGGCGCCGCACGCCACCGTCGCGGTGCCGGGCCACCGCGTGACCGGCGGCACGACCGCCGTCGACGGCCGGGCACGCCGCGCCCGCCGTGCCGTCGTTGACGATCACCGTGAGTGGTGGGCGAGTCATGCAACGCTCGGTAATGTGCGACTCCCCGCCGCCGGCCTCCCCTGACGCCTTTGCTCTGCTGTCTTCCCGGCAACAGGGGCCGTGAGCTGCTCAGATGGATCGTCGTGCGATCGACCCTCTATTCGGGCGCGGACACGCTCGGTGACTGTTGCGTCGGGGGCGGCAGAGAAAAGGAGGAGATGGGGGCCCCCGGGGGTGGCCCTGTTGGTGACGTACGGTGATCAGGAGGGCGGCGTTGGCCGGGCCGGGAGGGGGCCGGCCGGAGGTGGAGTCGCCGGTTGGACACAACTAGTAGACTTGCCAGGTCTGTCCGCCAATTGATGATCAAGGCAGGAAATGGCATCCACCAACGACCTCAAGAACGGCCTGGTACTCAACCTCGACGGGGAGCTCTGGGCCGTCGTCGAGTTCCAGCACGTCAAGCCCGGTAAGGGTGGGGCGTTCGTCCGCACGACGCTGAAGAACGTGCTGTCCGGCAAGGTCGTCGACAAGACCTTCAACGCGGGCACCAAGGTCGAGACCGCGACCGTCGACAAGCGCACCATGCAGTACCTGTACGCCGACGGCGAGGACTACGTCTTCATGGATCTGGAGACGTTCGACCAGATCACCGTCCCCGGCGGCACCGTCGGCGAGGCGGCCAACTACCTCCTCCCCGAGGCCGAGGCGACCGTCGCCACCCACGAGGGTGTCCCGCTCTACATCGAGCTGCCGACCTCGGTCGTGCTCGAGGTCACCTACACCGAGCCGGGTCTGCAGGGCGACCGGTCGACCGGCGGCAACAAGCCGGCCACCGTCGAGACCGGCGCGACCGTGCCGGTGCCGCTCTTCATCACCACCGGCGAGAAGATCAAGGTCGACACCCGCGACGGCCGTTACCTCGGCCGAGCCTGATGGCCGAGGGTCCCAAACAGCAGATGCCGTCGCGCCGCAAGGCGCGCAAGCGGGCGCTGGACGTGCTCTACGAGGCCGACCTGCGTGACCGGCCCCCGGTCGAGGTGCTCGCCGGCTACGTCGAGCGGATCGAGAAGCCGCGGCCGGAGCACCTGGGCTACGCGGTCGGCCTGGTCGAGGGGGTCGCCGCCCACCTCGACCGGATCGACGAGGTGATCGCCAGCTACGCCGAGGGGTGGACGCTGGACCGGATGCCGGCGGTCGACCGCAACCTCGCCCGCATCGCGGTCTACGAGCTGCTCTACGTCGACGAGATCGACGACGCGGTGGCGATCAGCGAGGCGGTGGAGCTGGCCCGGCAGATGTCGACCGACGACTCGCCGCGCTTCCTCAACGGCATCCTCGGCCGGATCGCCGAGTACGCCACCCGCTGATCCGGCGCGCCGTCGCTCCGCCGCCGACCGCATCCGATCACCAGTTCACACAGCAGGGGCCCGTGCCGGACGGCACGGGCCCCTGCTGCGAACAGTGGATCAGGACGCGAAGAACGCCCGCGGGTCGGCGACCAGCACACCGTGCTCGGTGAGCCGCTCGATCAGGCCCGACGGCGAGGCGTCGTACACGATGGCGAGGGCGCGCAGGTCGTCGGCGCGGATGGAGAGCACCCGGCCGTTGTAGTCGCCCCGCTGCTGCTGAATGGCGCGGGCGTACCGGGCGACGTAGGCGAGGTCCTCGGAGGCCTCGTCGTAGAGCCGCTCCAGGTCCAGGACGATCTTGCTGGTGGGCTCGTGCCGCACCCCGCTGCCGTCGGGCAGCAGCTCCGAGACGGGAACGCGGTAGAAGTCGGCCAGCTCCGCCAGGCGGGACACGGTGACGGCCCGGTCGCCGCGCTCGTACGAGCCGACCACCACGGCCTTCCACCGCCCGTTCGACTTCTCCTCCACACCCTGCAGGGACAGGCCCTGCTGCTGGCGGATGGAGCGCAGGCGGGCGCCCAGCGACTTGGCGTATTCAGAGGGCATTCGGACACTCCCAGTGCTGCTTTGGGGTTCTCCCAGCGATCGCTACGGAGCGTGACGGTACGGGGATTGCGACACGTGGTCAAGTGGTCGTGTCCTTACAGTTGGGGAGCGCGGGGAGACTTATCCCCATTTCACCGCCCTGATCCGGGGATCATTGGGTGCCCGGGGTCGTGCCGGTGACCGCTGGTAACGTGGCACGAAGCCCCGGTCCGGGCCGTTCGCGATCCGGCCGGAGTCCCCAGACGTCCTTTAACGACCCGTCCCGTGAGGCGGGGAAGGAGGTCCGCCGTGGCCTGCCCACCGGCTGCCCAGTCGTCGCCGCCGCGACAACCCTCGGTGAAGGTGATCCTCGCCCGTGCCGACGTCCAGCGCGTCGTCGACCGGATCGCCCACCAGATCCTCGAGAAGACCCAGGGCGCCGCCGACACCGTCCTGCTCGGCATACCCACTCGCGGAGCTCCACTCGCAAGGCGCCTCGCCGCCCGGATCAGCACCTTCGAGGACGTCGACGTCCCGGTCGGGGTGCTCGACATCACTCTCTACCGCGACGACCTGCGCCGGCACGCCACCCGCGCGGTCGGCCCGACCCAGCTCCCGCCGGGCGGCATCGACGGCAAGCGGGTCATCCTCGTCGACGACGTGCTCTTCTCCGGCCGCACCGTCCGGGCCGCGCTCGACGCGCTCAACGACGTCGGCCGGCCGGCCAGCGTGCAGCTCGCCGTCCTCGTCGACCGCGGCCACCGCGAACTGCCGATCCGCGCCGACTACGTCGGCAAGAACATCCCGACCGCGCTCACCGAGAGCGTCAAGGTCACCCTCGCCGAGACCGACGGTGCCGACGAGGTCAAGCTCTTCGGGGGTGCCCACCTGTGAGCGCGAGGAGTGCAGCGAAGCGGAGCCCCGCAGTCGCGAACGAAAGGCAGGCACAGTGATCCGGCACCTGCTCTCCGGGGCCGACCTGGACGCGGCCACCGCCACCCAGATCCTCGACACCGCCGCCGAGATGGCCACCGTCGCCGGCCGGGAGGTCAAGAAGCTCCCCGCCCTGCGCGGCCGGACCGTGGTGAACCTCTTCTACGAGGACTCCACCCGGACCCGGATCTCCTTCGAGGCGGCCGCCAAGCGGCTCAGCGCCGACGTGATCAACTTCTCGGCCAAGGGCTCCAGCGTGGCCAAGGGGGAGAGCCTGAAGGACACCGCGCTCACCCTCCAGGCGATGGGGGCCGACGCGGTGGTGGTCCGGCACCCCGCCTCGGGCGCGCCGCACCGGCTGGCCAACTGGGTGGACGGGTCGGTGGTCAACGCCGGCGACGGCACCCACGAGCACCCCACCCAGGCGCTGCTCGACGCGTACACGATGCGCTCCCGGCTGGGTCGGCTCGCCGGCCTGCACGTCGCGGTGGTCGGGGACGTGCTGCACTCCCGGGTGGCCCGCTCCAACGTCCTGCTGCTCTCCACCCTCGGCGCCAAGGTCACCCTGGTCGGCCCGCCGACGCTGATCCCGGTGCACATCGGCCAGGCGCTCGCGCCCGGCACCGACGTCTCCTACGACCTGGACGCGGTGCTGCCGCAGTCGGACGTGGTGATGATGCTGCGGGTGCAGCGGGAGCGGATGAACGACTCCTACTTCCCCTCCGCCCGCGAGTACGCCCGCCGCTACGGCCTGGACGGCCCACGCATGCGCCGGCTGCCCGAGCACGCGATCGTCATGCACCCGGGCCCGATGAACCGGGGCATGGAGATCACGCCGGAGGTCGCCGACTCGCCCCGCTCCACCATCGTCGAACAGGTCGCCAACGGGGTCTCCGTGCGGATGGCCGTCCTCTACCTGCTGCTCGGAGGGAACAACCTGTGACCTCGTACCTGATCCGCAACGTGAGCGTCGTCGGCGCCGCGCCGACCGACCTGCTGATCCGCGACGGCGTCGTCGCCGAGACCGGCGCCGGGCTGACCGCGCCGGAGGCCACCGTCGTCGACGGCACCGGGCTGGTCGCCCTGCCCGGCCTGGTCGACCTGCACACCCACCTGCGCGAGCCGGGCCGGGAGGACGCCGAGACGGTCGAGTCCGGTTCCCGCGCGGCCGCGCTCGGCGGCTACACCGCCGTCTGCGCGATGGCCAACACCTCTCCGGTCGCCGACACCGCCGGCGTGGTCGAGCAGGTCTGGCGGCTGGGCCGCGAGGCCGGGCTGGTCGACGTGCAGCCGATCGGCGCGGTCACCGTCGGGCTGGCCGGCGAGCGGCTGGCCGAGCTGGGCGCGATGGCCGACTCCGCCGCCCGGGTCCGGATCTTCTCCGACGACGGGTTCTGCGTCGCCGACCCGAAGCTGATGCGCCGGGCCCTGGAGTACGTCAAGGCGTTCGACGGGGTCGTCGCCCAGCACGCCGAGGAGCCCCGGCTCACTGAGGGCGCGCAGATGCACGAGGGTGAGGTCTCCACCCGGCTCGGGCTCACCGGCTGGCCGGCGGTCGCCGAGGAGGCGATCATCGCCCGGGACGTGCTGCTGGCCGAGCACGTCGGCAGCCGGCTGCACGTCTGCCACGTCTCCACCGCCGGCAGCGTCGAGGTGCTGCGCCAGGCCAAGGCGCGCGGGGTGCGGGTCACCGCCGAGGTGACCCCGCACCACCTGCTGCTCACCGACGGGCACGCCGAGACGTACGACCCGGTCTACAAGGTCAACCCGCCGCTGCGCACGGCCACCGACATCGCCGCGCTGCGGGCCGCGCTGGCCGAGGGCGTCATCGACGTCGTCGCCACCGACCACGCCCCGCACGCGGTGGAGGACAAGGAGTGCGAGTGGGCGTACGCCCGGCCGGGGATGCTCGGCCTGGAGACGGCGCTCTCGATCGCCCTGGAGGTGTTCGGGCCGCAGTGGGACCTGATCGCCGAGCGGATGTCGCGCACCCCGGCCCGGATCGCCGGGCTCGACGGGCACGGCATCGACCCGGCGCCCGGCGTGCCGGCCAACCTCACCCTGGTCGACCCGGCCGCCCGTCGGGTGATCGAGCCCGCGGAGCTGGCCAGCCGCAGTCGTAACACCCCGTACGCCCGCATGACGCTGCCGGGTCGCATCGTGGCGACCTTCCTGCGCGGCGAGCCGACGGTCCTGGACGGAAAGGCTGTCAGGTGAGCGCGAGGAATGCAGCGCGGCGGAGTCCCGCAGTCGCGAACGAAAGGCCGGCACAGTAATGGCTAAGCGCAGGCCCGCGATCCTCGTTCTCGAGGACGGGCGCACGTTCCACGGCGAGGCGTACGGCAGCGTCGGGGAGACCTTCGGCGAGGCGGTCTTCAACACCGGCATGACCGGCTACCAGGAGACCCTGACCGACCCCTCGTACCACCGGCAGGTGGTGGTGCAGACCGCGCCGCACATCGGCAACACCGGCGTCAACGCCGAGGACGACGAGTCCGGCCGGATCTGGGTCGCCGGGTACGTCGTGCGCGACCCGGCCCGGATCGGCTCCAACTGGCGCGCCACCGGCGGGCTGGAGGACCGGCTCGCCGCCGAGGGTGTGGTCGGCATCGCCGGCGTGGACACCCGGGCGCTGACCCGGCACCTGCGCGAGCGTGGCGCGATGCGGGTCGGCATCTCCAGCGTCGACGACGACCCGCGCGCCCTGCTGGCCCGGGTCCGCCAGTCGCCGCAGATGGTCGGCGCGGACCTCTCCGCCGAGGTGACCACCGCCGAGCCGTACGTCGTCGAGGCGGTCGGCCCGCACCGGTTCACCGTGGCCGCGCTCGACCTGGGCATCAAGCGCAACGTGCCGCGGCGGCTCGCCGCGCGCGGGGTCACCACCCACGTGCTGCCGGCCGGCTCCACCATCGAGGACCTGCTGGCCACCGGCGCGGACGCGGTCTTCCTCTCGCCCGGCCCGGGCGACCCGGCCACCGCCGAGGGGCCGGTCGCGCTGGCCCGCGAGGTGCTGCGCCGCGAGGTGCCGCTGTTCGGCATCTGCTTCGGCAGCCAGATCCTCGGCCGGGCGCTGGGCTTCGGCACCTACAAGCTCGGCTACGGCCACCGCGGCATCAACCAGCCGGTGCTCGACCGGGCCACCGGCAAGGTCGAGGTGACCAGCCACAACCACGGCTTCGCCGTGCAGGTGCCGGGCGCCGGGCAGGGCGCGGTGGTCCCCGACCAGGTGATCGACACCGAGTTCGGGGGCGTCCAGGTGTCCCACGTCTGCCTCAATGACAACGTGGTCGAGGGGCTGCGGGCCAAGGACGTGCCCGCCTTCACCGTCCAGTACCACCCGGAGGCGGCGGCCGGCCCGCACGACGCGGACTACCTGTTCGACCGCTTCGCCGAGCTCATCGAAGGCGGGAAGAATGCCTAAGCGCACCGACCTCAAGCACATCCTGGTGATCGGCTCCGGGCCGATCGTCATCGGGCAGGCCTGCGAGTTCGACTACTCCGGCACCCAGGCGTGCCGGGTGCTGCGCAGCGAGGGCATCCGGGTCAGCCTGGTCAACTCCAACCCGGCGACGATCATGACGGACCCCGAGTTCGCCGACGCCACGTACGTCGAGCCGATCACCCCGGAGTTCGTCGAGCTGGTCATCGCCAAGGAGCGCCCGGACGCCCTGCTGCCCACCCTCGGCGGGCAGACCGCGCTGAACACCGCGGTCGCCCTGCACGAGGCCGGCGTGCTGGACAAGTACGGCGTGGAGCTGATCGGCGCCAACATCGACGCCATCAACCGCGGCGAGGACCGGCAGCTGTTCAAGGACATCGTCGCCAAGGCCGGCGCCCGGATCGGCGTCGACGACCCGACCGGCCTGGTGCCGCGCTCCCGGGTCTGCCACTCGATGGCCGAGGTCGAGGCCACCGCCGCCGAGCTGGGCCTGCCGGTGGTGATCCGGCCGTCGTTCACCATGGGCGGTCTGGGCTCCGGCATGGCGCACAGCGACGAGGACCTGCACCGCATCGCGGGGGCCGGCCTGGCCGCCAGCCCGGTGCACGAGGTGCTCATCGAGGAGAGCGTGCTCGGCTGGAAGGAGTACGAGCTCGAACTGATGCGCGACCGCCACGACAACGTGGTGGTGGTCTGCTCGATCGAGAACGTCGACCCGATGGGCGTGCACACCGGCGACAGCGTCACCGTCGCCCCGGCCATGACGCTCACCGACCGGGAGTACCAGCGCCTGCGCGACCTGGGGATCGCGGTGCTGCGCGAGGTCGGGGTGGACACCGGCGGCTGCAACATCCAGTTCGCGGTCAACCCGGCCGACGGCCGGATCGTCGTGATCGAGATGAACCCCCGGGTGTCGCGCTCCTCGGCGCTGGCCTCCAAGGCCACCGGCTTCCCGATCGCCAAGATCGCCGCGAAGCTGGCCATCGGCTACACCCTGGACGAGATCCCCAACGACATCACCCTGAAGACCCCCGCGGCGTTCGAGCCGACGCTGGACTACGTGGTGGTGAAGATCCCCCGGTTCGCGTTCGAGAAGTTCCCCGGCGCCGACCCGGAGCTGACCACCACCATGAAGTCGGTCGGCGAGGCGATGAGCCTCGGCCGGAACTTCACCGAGGCGCTCAACAAGGCGATGCGCTCCATGGAGACGAAGGGCGCGGGCTTCTGGACCCAGCCCGACCCGGCGGGCGCCACCAAGGAGAACACCCTCGCCGCGCTGCGGATGCCGCACGACGGCCGGCTCTACACGGTGGAGCGGGCGCTGCGGCTGGGCGCCACCATCGCGGAGGTCGCCGCGGCGTCCGGCGGGATGGACCCCTGGTTCCTGGACCAGATCGCCGGCCTGGTCGAGCTGCGCGCGGAGATCGTGGACGCCCCGGTGCTCGACGCCGAGCTGCTGCGCCGGGCCAAGCGGGCCGGCCTGTCCGACCGGCAGCTGGCCGCGCTGCGCCCGGAGCTGGCCGCCGAGGACGGCGTACGCACCCTGCGGCACCGGCTCGACGTGCGGCCGGTCTACAAGACCGTGGACACCTGCGCGGCCGAGTTCGAGGCGACCACGCCGTACCACTACTCCAGCTACGACTCCGAGACCGAGGTCGCGCCCTCGGACCGGCCCAAGGTGCTCATCCTGGGCTCCGGGCCGAACCGGATCGGCCAGGGCATCGAGTTCGACTACTCCTGCGTGCACGCGGTCATGGCCCTGCGTGCGGTCGGCTACGAGACCGTCATGGTCAACTGCAACCCGGAGACGGTCTCCACCGACTACGACACCGCCGACCGGCTCTACTTCGAGCCGCTGACCTTCGAGGACGTGCTGGAGGTCTGGCACGCGGAGGACTCCTCCGGCCGGGCGGCCGGCGGCCCGGGCGTGGTCGGCGTGATCGTGCAGCTCGGCGGGCAGACCCCGCTGGGGCTGGCGCAGCGGCTCAAGAACGCCGGCGTGCCGGTCGTCGGCACCTCCCCGGAGTCGATCCACCTCGCCGAGGAGCGCGGCGCGTTCGGCGCGGTGCTGGCCCGGGCCGGGCTGCGCGCCCCGGCGCACGGCATGGCCACCTCGTACGACGAGGCGAAGGCGATCGCCGACGAGATCGGCTACCCGGTGCTGGTCCGGCCGTCGTACGTGCTGGGCGGGCGGGGCATGGAGATCGTCTACGACGACCCGACCCTGCGCGACTACATCGGCCGGGCCACCGACATCTCCCCGGACCACCCGGTGCTGGTGGACCGCTTCCTCGACGACGCCATCGAGATCGACGTGGACGCGCTCTGCGACGCCGACGGCGAGGTCTACCTCGGCGGCGTGATGGAGCACATCGAGGAGGCCGGCATCCACTCCGGCGACTCGTCCTGCGCGCTGCCGCCGATCACCCTCGCGGGCTCGCACCTGACCCAGGTGCGCCGCTACACCGAGGCGATCGCCCGGGGGGTGGGCGTCAAGGGCCTGCTCAACGTCCAGTACGCCCTCAAGGACGACATGCTCTACGTGCTGGAGGCCAACCCCCGGGCGTCCCGGACGGTCCCGTTCGTCTCCAAGGCCACGGCGGTGCCGCTGGCCAAGGCGGCGGCTCGGATCGCGCTCGGCGCCACCATCGCCGAACTGCGCGCCGAGGGCCTGCTGCCGCCGACCGGGGACGGCGGCGTGATGCCGGCGGACGCCCCGATCGCGGTCAAGGAGGCGGTGCTGCCGTTCAAGCGGTTCCGCACCCCGTCCGGCAAGGGCATCGACTCGCTGCTCGGCCCGGAGATGAAGTCCACCGGCGAGGTGATGGGCATCGACACCAACTTCGGGCACGCCTTCGCCAAGAGCCAGTCGGCCGCGTACGGGTCGCTGCCCACCGGCGGTCGGATCTTCGTCTCGGTGGCCAACCGGGACAAGCGCGGCATGATCTTCCCGATCAAGCGGCTGGCGGACCTGGGCTTCGAGATCGTCGCCACCACCGGCACCGCCGAGGTGCTGCGCCGGCACGGCATCGCCTGCGAGCAGATCCGCAAGCACTACGAGGCCGGCGAGGGCGAGGACGCGGTGTCGATGATCCTCGGCGGCGACGTGGCGCTGGTGGTGAACACGCCACAGGGGTCCGGCGCGAGCGCCCGCTCGGACGGCTACGAGATCCGCAGCGCCGCCGTGACCGCCGACATCCCCTGCATCACCACCGTCCCCGGCGCCGCCGCCGCGGTCATGGGCATCGAGGCCCGCATCCGCGGCGACATGCAGGTCCGCCCCCTCCAGGAGCTCCACGCCGCCCTGCGAGCCGGCGAGTGACCCGCTCCATCCCCGCGTCGATCATGAAGCTGTCGCCCCGACCCGCCGCTGGAGGTGGCGACAACTTCATGATCACCGAGCCGGGGGGAGCCGGGGCGTGATCTTCGAGAAGGTGGTGCGGCCCCAGCTGTTCCGGGTCGGGGGCGGGGACGCCGAGGCGGCGCACGAGTGGACGTTGCGGCGGCTGGCGGCGCTCTCCCGGCGGCCGGCGGCGCTCGCGGCGCTGCGGGCCCGGTACCAGGTGCGGGCGCCGCGCACGGTGTTCGGGGTGCAGTTCCCCAACCCGGTGGGGCTGGCCGCGGGGATGGACAAGAACGGCGTGGCCCTGCCGGCCTGGCCGGCGCTGGGCTTCGGCTTCGTCGAGGTCGGCACGGTCACCGCGCACGCCCAGCCGGGCAACCCCCGGCCCCGGCTGTTCCGGCTCCGCGGCAGCGAGGCCGTGGTCAACCGGATGGGCTTCAACAACGCCGGCGCCGAGGCCCTGGCGGCCCGGCTGGCGGCGCTGCCCCGCCCGATCGGAGCGCCGCTGGGCATCTCGCTGGGCAAGTCCAAGGTGACCCCGCTGGCCGACGCCGTCGAGGACTACCTGGCCTCGTACCGGGCGCTGCGGGAGCACGGCGACTACTTCGCGGTCAACGTCTCCTCGCCGAACACCCCCGGCCTGCGCTCGTTGCAGGACAAGTCGCACCTGGACGCGCTGCTGGCGGCGCTGGTGGGGGAGAAGCCGGTGCTGGTGAAGATCGCCCCGGACCTGACCGAGCCGGCCATCGCCGAGCTGCTGGAGGTCTGCCTGGCCCGCGGCGCGGCCGGGGTGATCGCCACCAACACCACGCTGGCCCGCGCCGGGCTCGCCCCGGCCGACGCCGGCCGGGGCGCGGAGACCGGCGGTCTCTCCGGCCGCCCGCTCGCCGCCCGGGCCCGCGAGGTCGTCGCCTTCGTGCACCGGGAGACCGGCGGCCGGCTGCCGGTGGTCGGCGTCGGCGGCATCCTCGACCCCGACGACGCCGCCCGGATGTTCGACGCCGGGGCCAGCCTGATCCAGCTCTACACCGGCTTCATCTACCGGGGCACCGGCCTGGTCCGGGCCGCGGCCCGCGCGTCGGCGGGGGCCACCGCGCCGGTGCCGGCCGGGTGACACCTCCCGGCCGGGCAAGCCTCGACGGTACGAAGGAGAGCGCGTGACGCCCGAGGAGATCCTGGCCGCCGACCGGGCCCACGTCTGGCACCCGTACGCGGCGCTGCCCCCGGCCCACCCGCCGTACGTGGTCCAGAGCGCCCAGGGCGTCCGGCTGCGGCTGGCCGACGGCCGGGAACTGGTCGACGGGATGTCGTCCTGGTGGGCGGCGATCCACGGCTACCGGCACCCGGTGCTGGACGCGGCGGTCACCGACCAGCTCGGCCGGATGAGCCACGTGATGTTCGGCGGGCTCACCCACGAGCCCGCCGTGCGGCTGGCGCGGACGCTGGTCGAGCTGGCCCCGGACGGGCTGGAACACGTCTTCCTGGCCGACTCCGGCTCGGTCAGCGTCGAGGTCGCCGTGAAGATGTGCCTGCAGTACCAGCGGGCCACCGGCCGGCCGGAACGCCGCCGGCTGGGCACCTGGCGGGGCGGCTACCACGGCGACACGTTCCATCCGATGAGCGTCTGCGACCCGGAGGGCGGCATGCACCACCTCTGGGGCGACGTGCTGCCCCGGCAGGTCTTCGCGCCGGTCCCGCCCGGTGGCTTCGACGACCCGCCCGACCCGGCGTACGTGGCGGCGCTGACCGACGCGGTGGAGCGGCACGCCGACGAGCTGGCCGCGGTCATCGTCGAGCCGGTGGTGCAGGGCGCGGGCGGGATGCGCTTCCACCACCCGGAGTACCTGCGGGTGCTGCGCGAGGTGACCCGGGCGCACGGGGTGCTGCTGGTCTTCGACGAGATCGCCACCGGCTTCGGCCGTACCGGCGCCATGTTCGCCGCCGAGCACGCCGGGGTGAGCCCGGACGTGCTCTGCGTCGGCAAGGCGCTGACCGGCGGGTACCTCACCCTGGCCGCCGCGCTGTGCACCCCGCGGGTGGCCCGGGGCATCTCCGCCGACGGGGTGCTGGCGCACGGTCCCACCTTCATGGGCAACCCGCTGGCCTGCGCGGTCGCCAACGCGTCCCTGGAGCTGCTGCGAGCCGGTGACTGGGCCACCCAGGTCGCCCGGGTGGGCGCGGGCCTGCGGGCCGGCCTGGAGCCGCTGCGTGGCGCGCCGGGCGTGGCCGACGTGCGAGTGCTGGGCGCGATCGGCGTGGTGCAGCTCGACCACGAGGTGGACATCGCGGCGGCCACCGCCGCCGCCGTGGCGCAGGGCGTCTGGCTGCGCCCGTTCCGCGACCTGGTCTACACCATGCCGCCGTACGTGACCGACGACGCCGACCTGGCCCGGATCGCGGCCGGGATCGCCGCGGCGGTGAAGGCCGGCTGAGCCGGCGGGCAGGACGGGGCCGGCTGAGCCGGCGGGCAGGACGGGGCCGGCGCGGGCCGGCCACCGAGCGCGAGCGTGAGGAGAGGAACGCCGATGGAGAGTTTCGGGACCCGGCTGCACCGCGCCGTCGCCGAGCGGGGGCCGCTCTGTGTGGGCATCGACCCGCACCCCGGGCTGCTGGCCCGCTGGGGGTTGCCGGACGACGTCGACGGGTTGGACCGGTTCGCGCGGACCGTCGTGGGAGCGATTGCGGACCGGGTCGCGGTGGTCAAGCCCCAGTCGGCCTTTTTCGAGCGGTTCGGTGCCCGAGGTGTCGGAATTCTTGAGTCAACTATCCGACAGTTACGAGATTGTGGCGCGCTCGTTCTGCTGGACGTGAAGCGCGGCGACATCGGCTCGACCGTCGCCGCGTACGCCTCGGCCTACCTCGACCCGTCCGGTCCGCTGCACGTCGACGCGGTCACCGCGAGCCCCTACCTGGGGGTCGGATCGCTGGCCCCGATGTTCGAGCTGGCGGCCACCCATGGCGGCGGCGTCTTCGTGCTGGCGCTCACCTCCAACCCGGAGGGAGCCGCGGTCCAGCGCGCCCGTACGGCCGATGGGCGCACCGTCGCGCAGACCGTCATCGACGAGATTGCCCAGCTCAACAGGGGTGCGGAGCCGCTCGGCAGCTTCGGGCTGGTGGTCGGCGCGACGATCGGCGACACCGGTCACGACCTGTCCAAGGTGAACGGGCCGCTGCTCGCCCCGGGGCTCGGCGCCCAGGGCGCGACGGCCGCGGACCTGCGGACGGTCTTCGGCTCCAGCCTGTCGTCGGTGCTGCCGTCGTACTCCCGCGAGGTGCTGAACGTCGGCCCGGACGAGGCCGCTCTGCGAGCCGCCGTGGACCGCGTGCTGGCCGACTGTCGGGACGTTCTGGCTGACTGACGGCTCGGTCACTTTTTCCGATCTTGGCGCGCCCACGTTGCCGAAACCGCCCGCGACCGCTAGTTGTCCCCGCGCTGGGAACCACGGACCCCTTTGGTTGCCAGCGACACCACGTTTCACGACAGCGGCGGTGCGCCCCGCCCGTCGCGATAGGGACCTGAGGAGAACTGGTGCCGCTCCCGTCACTGACCCCCGAGCAGCGCGCTGCCGCGCTGGAGAAGGCCGCGGAGATCCGCAAGGCCCGTGCTGAGCTGAAGGAGCAGCTCAAGCAGGGCAAGACCACCCTCGCCGCCGTCCTCGAGCGGGCCGAGTCCGACGACGTCGTCGGCAAGCTGAAGGTTTCGGCCGTCCTGCAGGCGATGCCGGGCATCGGCAAGATCCGGGCTACCCAGATCATGGAGAAGCTCAAGATCGCCGACAGCCGTCGCCTGCGCGGGCTGGGCGAGCAGCAGCGCAAGGCTCTGCTTGGAGAGTTCGCCGCCAACTGAACGCCGCAACGTGTAGAAACAAGCGGTGAGCACGGATGACGAGGCGCGCCCGGCGGCTCGGCTCACTGTCCTGGCGGGGCCCTCGGGCACCGCGCGGGAGAGTGTCGTCGAGCTGGTCCGGGCGCGTTCTCCGTCCGTGTGGGTGCCGGTGCCGGTGACCACCCGGCCCCGTCGCCCCGACGAGGTCGACGGCGTCGACCGGCGCTTCGTGGACCCGGTCGGCTTCGACCGGATGGTCGCCGCGGGCGAGCTGCTGGAGTGGTCGCGGATCGGCGGGCACCGCCGTGGCACGCCCCGCGAGCCGCTGCGGTCCCGGCTGGCCGACGGCCGGCCGGTGCTGCTCCCGCTCGACCTGCCCGGCGCGCTCGCCGTCCGGGAGGCCCTGCCGGACGTCCGGCTGGTCCTGCTGACGCCTCCGGGCCACCGTCCGGACCCGGCGGTCCGCGCGGCCGTCGGACACACCGTGGTCCACGACCTCACCGAGCGGGTCGTGGCCGAACTGGTAGGCTTGCTCGGTTCTTCCTATCTGGCTCCCGCCCAGCCGCGACTGCGCGGTTGAGCGACCAGCCGCGCTCGCGCGGACACTTCAGACGCAGAGGGTATTTCGTGGGATCCATCGCCAACCCCGAGGGCATCACCAACCCGCCGATCGACGAGCTCCTCGAGAAGACCACCTCGAAGTACGCGCTGGTGATCTTCGCCGCCAAGCGTGCCCGCCAGGTCAACGCCTACTACAGCCAGCTCGGTGAGGGCCTGCTGGAGTACGTCGGCCCGCTCGTGGAGACCACCCCGCAGGAGAAGCCGCTCTCGATCGCGATGCGTGAGATCAACGCGGGCCTGCTCACCGCCGAGCCGACCGACCAGCCGTAACACCCGCTCCGCCGATGCCCGCCGAGATCGTCCTCGGGGTCGGCGGCGGCATCGCCGCCTACAAGGCGTGTGAGCTGCTGCGGCTCTTCACCGAGTCGGGCCACCGGGTCCGGGTCGTGCCGACCGCGTCGGCGCTCCGTTTCGTCGGGGCGCCGACCTGGGCGGCGCTCTCCGGCCAGCCGGTCGCCGACGACGTCTGGTCCGACGTGCACGAGGTGCCGCACGTCCGGCTCGGCCAGCGGGCCGACCTGGTGGTGGTCGTCCCGGCGACGGCCGACCTGCTCGCCAAGGCGGCCCACGGCCTCGCCGACGACCTGCTCAGCAACACACTGCTCACCGCGCGCTGTCCGGTGGTGCTCGCCCCGGCGATGCACACCGAGATGTGGGAGCACCCGGCCACCGTCGCCAACGTCGCGACGCTGCGCTCGCGCGGCGTACGCGTGATCGAACCGGCGGTCGGCCGGCTCACCGGCGCCGACACCGGCAAGGGGCGGTTGCCCGACCCGGCCGAGATCTTCGCCATCGCCCGCCGCGCCCTGGCCCGCGGCCTGGACGCCCCCGCCGACCTGGCCGGCCGGCACGTCGTGGTGACCGCCGGCGGCACCCGCGAGCCGCTGGACCCGGTCCGCTTCCTCGGCAACCGCTCCTCCGGCAAGCAGGGCTACGCCTTCGCCCGCGCGGCCGTCGCCCGGGGCGCCCGCGTCACCCTGATCGCGGCGAACGTCGCCCTGCCCGACCCGGCCGGGGTCGACCTGGTCCGGGCGGGCACCACAGAAGAACTGCGCAAGGCCACCCTGGCGGCCGCCGCCGACGCCGACGTGGTGGTGATGGCCGCGGCGCCCGCCGACTTCCGGCCGGCGACCTACGCCCCCGGCAAGATCAAGAAGTCGGAGGACGGCAGCGCGCCGACCATCGCCCTGGTCACCAACCCCGACATCGCCGCCGAGCTGGGGCGGCAGCGCCGCCCGGAGCAGCTGCTGGTGGTGTTCGCCGCCGAGACCGGCGACGCCGAGGCCAACGGCCGGGCGAAGCTCGCCCGCAAGCGGGCCGACCTGATCGTCATCAACGAGGTGGGCGTGGACAAGGTCTTCGGGGCCGAGACCAACGCGGCGACCGTGGTGGGCGCGGACGGCAGCGTGACCACCCTTCCCGAACAGTCCAAGGAAGACCTGGCCGACCGGGTCTGGGACCTCGTGGTGACCCGGCTGGCCGCGTTGTCCTGAACGCTGGTCACCTTCGCGTTGGCTGCGGCACCCTGGAACGGGGTGACTAAACTGCCGCGGAGCGACCTTTCCAGAGAGACTCAAGTGCTTAGGAGTGCCGTGACACGTCTTTTCACGTCCGAATCGGTCACGGAGGGCCACCCGGACAAGATCGCCGACCAGATCAGCGACGGCATCCTGGACGCCCTGCTGGCCAAGGACCCGCACAGCCGTGTCGCGGTGGAGACCCTGATCACCACCGGGCAGGTGCACGTCGCGGGCGAGGTGACGACCAAGGCGTACGCCGACATCCCGACGATCGTCCGGGAGACCATCCTCGGGATCGGGTACGACTCGTCGAAGAAGGGCTTCGACGGCGCCTCCTGCGGCGTCAGCGTCTCGATCGGCGGCCAGTCCGCCGACATCGCCCAGGGTGTGGACAACGCCTTCGAGCTGCGTACCGGTGAGTCGGAGAGCGCGCTCGACGCGCAGGGCGCCGGCGACCAGGGCATGATGTTCGGCTTCGCCTGCTCGGAGACCCCCGAGCTGATGCCGCTGCCGATCGCGCTGGCGCACCGGCTGGCCCGCCGGCTGGCCGCCGTGCGCAAGGACGGCACCATCCCCTACCTGCGGCCCGACGGCAAGACCCAGGTCACCATCGAGTACGACGGCCTGCGTCCGGTCCGGCTCAACACCGTGGTCGTGTCCAGCCAGCACGCCGCGGACATCTCGCTGGACTCGCTGCTCACCCCGGACGTGCGCGACCACGTCATCGCCCCCGAGCTGGAGAGCCTCGGCCTGGACACCGAGGGCTACCGGCTGCTGGTCAACCCCACGGGCCGGTTCGAGATCGGTGGCCCGATGGGCGACGCCGGCCTGACCGGCCGCAAGATCATCGTCGACACCTACGGCGGGTACGCCCGGCACGGCGGCGGCGCGTTCTCCGGCAAGGACCCGTCGAAGGTGGACCGGTCGGCCGCGTACGCGATGCGCTGGGTGGCCAAGAACGTGGTGGCCGCCGGCCTCGCCGAGCGCTGCGAGGCGCAGGTCGCCTACGCGATCGGCAAGGCCCACCCGGTAAGCCTGTTCATCGAGACCTTCGGCACCGAGACCGTGCCGGTCGCCTCGATCGAGAAGGCCGTCACCGAGGTCTTCGACCTCCGCCCGGCCGCCATCATCCGGGACCTCAACCTGCTCCGCCCGATCTACCAGCAGACCGCCGCGTACGGCCACTTCGGCCGCGAGCTGCCGGACCTGACCTGGGAGAGCACCGACCGGGCCGCCGACCTCAAGTCGGTAGCGGGAGCCTGACCGGCACCAGGCGCAGCGACCGGCGACCCGCTGAGGGGTCGCCGGTCGCTCGTGTCTGCGTCGACGTGCCGCTGCCGCACCTCGACCGCCCGTTCGACTACCTGGTCCCCGCCGAGCTGGACGCCGACGCCGTGCCCGGGGTGCGGGTGAAGGTGCGCTTCGCCGGGCAACTGGTCGACGGCTGGCTGCTGGAGCGCGCCGACGACTCCGGGCACACCGGCCGGCTGGCGTACCTGGAGAAGGTGGTCTCCCCGGAGCCGGTGCTGGCGCCGGAGATCGCCCGGCTGGCCCGGGCCGTCGCCGACCGGTACGCCGGCAGCCTCGCCGACGTGCTCCGGCTCGCCGTCCCGCCCCGCCACGCCCGGGTGGAGAAGGAGCTGCGCGCCCAGCCGCCGACCGCCGACGCCGACACTCCCGCCGCCGGCACCGCCACGACGCCCGACGAGGTCCGCGCGGCCCCGACCACCGACCGCGCGCCGCCGCACGTGGTCGCCGCCGCGCCGGACGCGTCCGAGACGCGCGGCGCACCGGCCCCGCCCGCCGTCGACCCGCGCGGCTGGCGGGACTACCCGGCCGGCCCGGCGTTGCTGCGCGCGCTCGCCGAGGGCCGACCGCCCCGCGCCGTCTGGTCGGCGCTGGCGGGGGAGGACTGGGCCGCCCGGTACGCCGACGCCGTCGCCGCGACCGTGGCCGGGGGGCGGGGCGCCGTCGTCGTGGTCGCCGACGCGCGGGACCTGGACCGGCTGGACGCCGCGCTGACCGGCACGCTCGGCCCGGGCCGGCACGTCTGCCTCTCCGCCGCGCTCGGCCCGGCCCGCCGGTACCGGGC
>NZ_JAGPYL010000043.1:0-46264 GCF_018070095.1 Micromonospora sp. U56 | reverse complement strand
GCCCAGTGGGAGAAGCAGGCCGCCGACCTCGTCGCCAAGCACTGGAACAACTGACCCACCCTGAACCAACACGCTGGCCGGCACCCCCGAGCGGGGTGCCGGCCAGCGGCATATCCGCCCGGGAACCCACCCCGTCCAACCGGATCTTGGACACTTACCGTTCCCTCGGAACGACAACTGTCCAAGATCGCCCCGGACCAGGGGATGCCACGCGGGGGCCGGGCGCTCTGGTGATGCGCCGGCGACCCGGGGAACGCCGATGGGTCCACGCCTGTTCGCGTGGACCCATCGGATACGGCTCGGCCGTGCGTACGACGGCTCAGACGGCGCGGCGGCCCTCGAAGGCGCGGCCGAGGGTGATCTCGTCGGCGTACTCCAGGTCGCCGCCGACCGGCAGGCCGCTGGCCAGCCGGGTGACCGAGATGCCCATCGGCTTGACCATCAGCGCCAGGTACGTCGCCGTCGCCTCGCCCTCGGTGTTCGGGTCGGTGGCCAGGATCAGCTCCCGCACCGTCCCGCCGCTGAGCCGGGTCATCAGCTCGCGGATACGCAGGTTGTCCGGCCCGATGCCCTCCAGCGGGTTGATCGCCCCGCCGAGCACGTGGTAGCGGCCCCGGAACTCACCGGTCCGCTCGATCGCCACCACGTCCTTGGGCTCCTCGACCACGCAGAGCACCTCGTCGGTGCGGCGCGGGTCGCGGCAGATCCGGCACTGGTCGGACTCGGCCACGTTGTAGCAGGTGGTGCAGAACCGGACCAGCTCCTTGACCTTGCGCAACGCGCCGGCCAACCGGTTGACGTCGGCGGGGTCCGCCGACAGGACGTGGAACGCGATCCGCTGGGCACTCTTCGGGCCCACGCCCGGCAGCCGCCCCAGCTCGTCGATCAGATCCTGGATGGCACCTTCGTACATCAGCCGGCTCAGAACCCGGGCAGGCCGAGGCCGCCCATGCCGCCGGCGACCGGACCCATCTTCTTCTCGGTCAGTTCCTTGGCCGCCTCGGCGGCGTTGTGCAGGGCCGCGACGACCAGGTCCTCCAGAGTCTCCACATCCTCCGGGTCGACGGCCTTCGGGTCGATCTTGATGCTCTTGATCTCACCGGCACCGGAGACGGTCGCGGTGACCAGGCCGCCGCCGGCGGTGCCGGTCAGCTCGGCCTCGGCCAGCTCGGCCTGCGCCTTGGCAATCTGCTGCTGCATCTTCTGCGCCTGCTTCAGCATCTGCTGCATGTTCGGCTGTCCACCTGGGCGCACGGAGGGCTCCTTCTCGCACTCGTCTGCTCGGCCGCGCCCAGCCTAGTCGGGCGGCGGCACACGTCCTCGTTGGCCGGCGCGCGCTCAGCGCGCGTCGACCTCGTCGATCTTCTCGGCGCCGAACGCCTCCCGGAGCAGCTGCACCGCCTGCTCCTCGCTGGACTGCCGGGCGGTCCGCTCGTCGATCACCTCGTCCAGCGGCTCGTCACCGGGGTCGAACCCCTCGTACGCCGGGGTCGCCGCCGGCTGGGGGCGGCCACCGCCGCGCAACGGCCCGTCGAAGTCCGGGTCGTACGGCGGCTCGCCGGCCCAGTCGGCGTCCGCGGTCTTCCGCGTCGCCTGCGCAGGGCGTGCCGCCTTGCCCGTGCCGGCCGCCGCCGCAGCGGCCCGCGCCGCCGCGATCGCGCTGCTCACCGGCGCGCCGCCGGTCGCCGCCGCCGGGGCCGGCGACGGTGCCGACTGCGGGCCGGCCGGTCTCGGTACGGCGGCCGCGGTGGCCGTTGCCCCACCCGGGCGGGCTGGCTCCGGCCAGTCGTCACCGCCTGCGGTGGCGGTCGCGGCACCACCCGGACGGGCCGGCTCGGGCCAGCCCTCGTCGCCGCCGCTCGCACCGCCGGGTCGGGCCGGCTCGGGCCAGTCCTCGTCGTCTCCGGCACCGTCGGCCGGGCCGCTCGGGCCGCTCGCCGCCGGGCCGGTCCCGCCGTGGGGCGCCGGGCCGGTCCCGCCGTGGGGCGCCGGGCCGGTCCCGCCGTGGGTCCCCAGGCTGGTCCCGCCGTGGGGCGCCGGACCGGTTGGGCCGCCGGCCTGCCTCACACCACCGGGCTGCCCTGCGCCGAGCCGCCCTGTGCTGCCGGGCCGCCCGCTGTCGCTGCCCGCCGGGCCGCCGGCGCCACCGGGCTGTCCCGCACCATCGGGCCGCCCTGCACCGCCGGACCGCCCGCCGTCACTGCCCGCCGAGCCACCGGCACCGCCGGTAGGACCGGAGGGACCGTGGGTCGAACCGGCTGCGCCCATGGCGGTCCCAGCTCCCCCGGCCCCCGGGCCGCCGACCGAGCCACGGCCGGCAGACTGGCCAGCCGGACCCCCGGCGGCGCCACCGCCGGACGCACCCGCCGGGCCACCCGAACCCGCGCCGCCGGGAGCACCGGACGCAACGCGCGAACCCACGCCGTTCGGACCCACCGGACCGCCCAGGTCTCCACCGTTGGCCGCGTCGGACCGGCCTCCGCCGTTGGCCGCGCCGGCCTGGCCTACACCGCCGGCTGAGCCGGACGGGCCTACGCCGTTGGACGGGCCGGTCAGGTCGGCAGCGGCCGGGCCGGCGGGCGCGGGGGTCGGCGGGGAAGCCGGTCGGGTGGGAGCCCCCGCCCGGCTCGGGCCACTGAGCGTGGCCGCGCCACGCTCGCCGGCCACCTCGCAGCGGATCTGCCAGCGACCACCGAACTCCTCGTAGAGCGCGTCCGACAGCACGGAGATGTGGTTGCCCATCATCTGGGCGAGGACCGGCGACTTGACGGTCAGCACCACGGTGTCGCCGTCCACGTCACGGACCACGGCGTCGCGCATCAGCGCCGCCGCGGGCTTCTTGATCCGGTTGACCTTGGCGACGATGTCCGGCCAGGCACGGCGTACCGCGACGGCGTCCAGCGCACCCGGGGGGCTGCTGCCCGGGCGGGGCGGCGCGGGGGTGGCCGGGTCGGGCATCACCGCCTCCGGCGGCACCCGACGGGGCGCGGCCGGCGGGGTCACCGGCTCCGCCGCCGGGGCGGCCGCCGGCACGGAGACGTCCCGCGATTCCACGACGGGGGCGGGCGCACTCGGGGCGGCGGGGGCGGGCTCGGGGCGTACCTGGGAAGCGGGGGCGACCGGCGCGGGGCCGGCGGCGGCCGATGGCAGCTCGGCGCCACCCAGGGTGAGCCGGCGCTCCATCCGCTCCAGACGCTGGAGCAGGCCGCCGGTGGTGTCGTCGGCGCCGGGCAGCATCATCCGGGCACAGATCAGCTCCAGCAGCAGCCGGGGCGCGGTGGTGCCGCGCATGTCGACCAGGCCGTTGTGCACGATGTCGGCGCAGCGGGACAGGGTGCCCGGGCCGAGCCGCTGGGCCTGGGCGGCCATCCGCTCGACGTGGTCGCCCGGGCCGTCGATCAGACCCTTGGCCGCGGCGTCCGGCACCTGCTGAAGCACGATCAGGTCGCGCAGGCGTTCCAGCAGGTCGGAGGCGAACCGGCGCGGGTCGTGCCCGGCCTCCGCCACCCGGTCGACGGTGGCGTACGCGGCGGCGCCGTCCCCGGCGGCCAGCGCGTCGCACATCTCGTCGATCAGCGCGGAGTCGGTGACGCCGAGCAGCGCGGCGGCCCGGGCGTAGGTGACGCCCTCCGGCCCGGCGCCGGCGATGAGCTGGTCGAGCACGGAGAGGCTGTCCCGGGCGCTGCCGCCGCCGGCGCGCACCACCAGCGGGAAGACCGCCGGCTCGACGGTGGCGCCCTCCGCCTCGCAGAGCTGTTCGAGGTACGGCCGGAGCGTCTTCGGCGGGATCAGCCGGAACGGGTAGTGGTGGGTCCGCGACTTGATCGTGCCGAGGACCTTCTCCGGCTCGGTGGTGGCGAAGATGAACTTGACGTACTCCGGCGGCTCCTCGACCAGCTTGAGCAGCGCATTGAAGCCGGCCGACGAGACCATGTGCGCCTCGTCGATGACGTAGATCTTGAAGCGGCTGCTGGCCGGTGCGAAGAACGCCTTCTCGCGCAGCTCGCGAGCGTCGTCGACGCCACCGTGGCTGGCCGCGTCGATCTCGATCACGTCGATCGAGCCGGCGCCGTCGGTGGCCAGGGAGCGGCAGGACGCGCAGGTGCCGCAGGGCTCCGGGGTGGGGCCCTGCTCACAGTTGAGCGAGCGGGCCAGGATGCGGGCGCTGGAGGTCTTGCCGCAGCCCCGGGGGCCGGAGAAGAGGTAGGCGTGGTTGAGCCGCCCGCTGCGCAGCGCCTGCGACAGCGGCTCGGTGACGTGCTCCTGCCCGATGATCTCGGCGAAGGTGCGCGGCCGGTACTTGCGGTAAAGGGCCAGTGCCACCCGTACCGCCTCCTCTCGACCGAGCCATTCTGCGCCGGTCAGGCGCGGGTGACCACCCACCACCCCGTGACCCGACCCGCAGGTACGGTACCGGCGCCCGGAGACAAAAAGGCCTCCCGTGCACCCGGCAGAGCTCGCTTATCCTTGCTGCCTTCCGGCCCTGGGGAGGTTCACGAGATACCGCCGCACGGGAGGTGACACCCAGCCTACCCGAACCCGGGTGGATCATCAGGGGGTGGTGGGGTGGTCGGCCCGCCGAGTACCTGTATCCTGGCTCGCGGAGGATTCGCCTAGAGGCCTAGGGCGCACGCTTGGAAAGCGTGTTGGGTTAACACCCTCACGAGTTCGAATCTCGTATCCTCCGCTCTTCTGAGCAGCACAAACGCGAGGGCCGGCCCCATCGGGGACCGGCCCTTCGTCGTCTCTGCGTCGCTCTCGTCTCAGTTGTCGTCTCACTTGTCCTGTTCCAGCCAGCCTGCCGCCGGCCCGTCGCCGCTCTCCCCCGGCCGGCGCGGCGGGTCGCCCCAGAGCAGTCCGCCGAGCTGCTGCGCGATGTCCCGGCGTACCTGGTCGGTCATGTGCTGGTACCGGACGGCCATCGCCGAGTTGGACCAGCCCATGATGCCCATCACGGCGCGCCCGGAGACGCCGAGGACCAGGAGCACGGTCGCGGCGGTGTGCCGGGCGTCGTGCAGCCGGCCGTCCCGCACTCCGGCAAGCTTGAGCAGCCGTTTCCACTCGTCGTAGTCGGTCGCCTGGTGGATCGCCTCGCCGGTCGGTGAGGCGAACACCCAGCCCTCATCGCGCCAGAGCTGCGCGGCGATTTCGCGCTCGGCGTCCTGTTCCTTCCGGTGCTGCCGCAGCAGATCAATCAAGGCGGCCGGCAGGCCGATGGAACGTCGACCCGCGCGTGATTTCGTCTCCGCCGCAACCGGGCGTTGGTTCACTCGCTCCGGGCACTGGCCGGGCATCTTCTGCCCGCATCTTCCCTCACAGCCGTGCCGCCATTTCGGGCGGAGAAGCGCGCGACGCACGGTCAACGTCCCGTTATCCAAATCCACGTCCGTCCATTTCAGGCCGAGCGCTTCACCCTGCCGCAGGCCGAGGGCCAGAGCCACGGCCCAACGCGCGCTGTTCCTCCGCGATGCCGCCGCGCGGAGAATCGCCTGCACCTCCGGTACGGAGTACGGCCGCACCTCGGCATCGGGCAGTCGGGGCGGCTTAGCCAGCGCGGCGGGATTCCGCACGAGGTGCCCCCGGCGGACCGCTTCGCCGAGGGCAGTGCGGATGGTCCGGTGCGCCTGGTGGGCGGTGCCGGCCGCGCTGCCGTTGGCCATCATCCGGACGTACAGCTTCTCCAGGTGCTCCGGCTCCAAGCGGTCGAGGCGGTGGGCGCCCACACCGGGAATCAGGTGCCGACGGACGGCCACCCGATAGCCGTCAAGAGTGTTCGTGCGGACCACCGGGCCGGCGATGTTCTCGACCCAGTGCGTGAGCCACTTCTCGACCGTCCAGCGTTGCCCCGGCTTCCGGACCGTGCCGTTGTCGCGCTCGCGCTCCAGTGCGCGAACCTTGCGGATCACCGCGGCCTCGGTCTTCGCTTGGACATGGCGCCGGTCTGGCTTTCCGTCGTCCTTCACGCCGACGGTCACACGGCCATGCCACCAACCGTCGGCGCCGAGGTAGATGCTCGATGCCCCGTTGGGTCTGCGCCCCATCCGTCAGGCTCCCTTCGTTAGGCGGCGTGGTCGAGGGGCGTCGGATCGGTCAAGAGGTTCCGCACGTACTCATCGAGGCAGAAGGTGGGTACGCGGCGGAGTCGGCCGATCGTGACGGTGCGGATGTCACCCTTCTTGATCAGCGCGTACATGGTGGTTCGGCCGATGCCGAGTTGCTGGGCGGCTTCCTCGATGGTGAGTACGAGTGGCTTCGAGGTGGTCATCGGTGAGTGCCTCCCCGGGTCATCAGGGTGTGGGCTGACAGGGGTGCTGGCGGGGTAGCCGTCTCTGTGCTGGTCAGGGCGGGGACGGCTTGTGTGAAGCCGCTGTGCGGCCTTTCGACGGTGGGCAGTTCTGGTTTTTCCATTGGCATCCTTTCGGTGACGGTGGGTTAGGCGGCGGTGGGCAGGGTCGTGTTGGTGGTGCCGTGTTCGTGGGCGAGTTCTTCGCGGCCGGTGGTTCGTCGTTCGCGGGCGCGGGCGGCGGCGGTGTTGGCGAGGAGGGCGTCTCCGGTGGTGTGCCAGCCGACGCCGGCGAAGGTGAGGGTGCCGACGATGAGGGTGGTGTCGTCGAGGTCGTCGACGATCTGCCGGCCGGCGGCGGGGTGGGCGTGGTCCTGGTGCTCGTGCCGGCGGAAGGCGACGCGGTTGTCGCGGAGGAGTTGGAAGGTGATGGAGTAGCGGCGGGCTTTGGTGAGGAAGTGGCCGCCGAAGCCGAGCATGTGCGCCCAGCGGCGCAGCCGGGCGTAAGGGTTGGTGGCCTGTGGTCTGCTGGCCGGTTGAGCGTCAAGGACGGCTTGACGGTGAGCGACGCAGACGGGGCAGGCCGGGTATCGGGTGTGGGTGCCGCAGTCGGGGCACTCCCAGCGCTCGACGAAGCCGGGCCGGGGCCGATGGTCACGGGGCCGCTGTGAGAGCGGGACGGGTGTGCCGGTGGGTCGGCCGATGCGCCAGCTTGCGTCGATGAGGCGGGCGGTGTGGTCGCCGTCGGGGTCGGCGTAGTCGCCGATCGAATCGGCGTCGAGCCTGACGGAGCGGTGCCCGGTTACCTCGGTGCTTTTGGTGGCGTACTTGGCAAGGTAGCCGGCGACCATGCTGTCGGTGACCTCCCCGTCGCCGGTGAGGCTGATGGGTCGGATGTCGAGCTGCTCGCCCCAAGCCATTGGCCAGCCCTCAGTCCGGTCGGGATGGCTGGGGGTGGCGAAACCGACCTGCTCGACGGCGGCCCGGAGGGCGTCTTCCAGGTCAGCGACGGTGAAGCAAGCAGGCGGCGGGACAACAGCGGTCGGGTCGGTCGGGTCGACGCCGTCCAGGCGGACCAGGGCGTGGAAGTGGACCGCGCCCCGAGCCTGGAACTCGGCCACCTTGCCGTGCGACAGCCGGACCGGCGGAACCCTGCGGATGTTGCCGGAGGCGGTGACGACCTCGACTCGGGGAATGCCCCGGCGGCGGGCCAGCTTGGCGAGCCACCGTTCCGCGGCTTGCTTGGTGCGGTGCCACAACTCGCCGGAGAACAGGTTCCAGACCACCTGGTGGTCGTGGTCGTAGCAGTCCAGGCACAACGGCTGACCGAGGACGGCGTCTCCGGTTTCGTGGCGGGCCCAGCAGGCGGCGGGGCGGCCGTGCTGGCAGAGGCCGGCGGTGCGGCGGGCGTGGCAGGGCTCCGACCGGCAGTCGCAGCGGCGGCGGTTGCCGCAGGTGTGCTTGCGAACGACCCGGGCGTGCACGGTGCCGAACGAGGGGGCGGTAAAGGTGGGGAACACCGCCGGGTGTTGGGCGACGGTGCCGGGAACGCCTTTGCCACCGATAAGGCCAGCGCGCAGCACCTGGTAGGCGTCGCGTTGGTAGGTGCGGGCGCACGAGGGGCAGACGGTGGCGCGTCGGTTGCCGCAGGCGGTGTAGATCGCGGCATCAGGCATGGCGTCGGTGTGCCGCTGGTCCAGCACCCGCCCGGTCGAGGGGTCGACGGTGAGGAGCTGTCCGGCCAGCCGGATGGGGCGAGTGCAGCCGGCGGCGGCGCGAACGTGTTCCAGCCACCCGAAGTAGTCCGGGCGGGTGGCGCGTTCGAAGGCGGAGCCGGCGGCGGTGTAGGTGTAGACGGGGGCGATGGTGTCGGCGTTCGAGCCCACACCCCGGGCCGTGGCTCGGGGTGTGAGGTCCAGCGTCGAGGCCATCAGGCCGCAACCTCGGTGAGGTGTCGGGTGGTGATGGTGCGTTCGGTGACGATGACCCGGCAGGCGCCGCACTGGCGCTTGGCCGGCTCGTGCCGATGGCAGGGAATGAGGGTGGTCGTACCGCCGGAGCGGATGGTGACCGGTGCCCGGCAGGGACCGCCGGGGATGACGTCGACGAGCGTGCGGCGGATGTCGAACGGGTGCGGGTCGGCGAAGGCGGGGCAGGTGTGGATGACCTGCTTGATGTCGACGAGGTAGATGGTCATCGGGCACCACCGGCGATGGTGGTGAGGAGTTGCCCGGCGACGGCCGGGGCGATGCTGAGCCGGTCGGCCAGTTCGCCGGCGGTGATGGGCTGGCCAGTGGTCTGTTCGTGCTGCACGGCCGCGAAGCGGGCGGTGGGCAGCAGGTGGGCAGGGACGTCGACCGGCTCCGGGGCCGGCGTGGTGACAGGTTCCGGCTCGACGGCCGGGGTCGGCTCGGGGGCCGGGGTGATAGCGGCCGGTGGTGCCGGCGCGGTGGTGACCTGCTCGGCCACCTGAACGCGGATCGGCTCGGCCGGCTCGGCGGTGGACATGCCGGGTTCCGGCGTGGGTGCCGGGGCGAGGACGAGTTTCACCAGGGCCATGAACGCCAAGGCCGGGACGGCGGAGAGCAGCCACCCGGATGGGCCGGGTTTGGCGACGGCGAGTTGCGCGGCCAGGGACAGGCCAGCGGAGGCGATGAGCAGGAAAAGCGGGTAGCCGATAGGAGCGCCGGCCCGGCGGCGACGGCGAATGGTCAGCAGGGACGCGATGGGGACGAGTTCGGAGATGACGGCGTTGGCCCAGCCGAACCACTGGCCGGTCCCGGTGGGGGAGTTGGCGAGGGTCCAGTCTTTGACGTGGGTGAAGGAGGCGGCTCCGGCGAAGCCGGCGACGGTGAGCAGGATGAGGACCAGGACGACGCCTTCGAGGCGGGTGCCGCTGGTGGGTTTAGTGCTGGTCATGGCTGGTCACCTCCGGTCGGCGGTGTGGGGTGGGGTAGAGGTCGATGACGCCCAGGCAGTGGGCGCAGAGCACGGGGATCAGGCCGACGGCGGCCATCCGGTTGCGGAAGCAGGTCAGGCAGGTGAAGTCGGACGGGAAGAGTCCGTCGCCGTCGCAGCCGCCGCAGATGGGCAGGCATTCGGGGCAGGGCCGGTAGACCGGGCCGAGCACGTCGTGGACGCCGGCGGGCATGTTGGCCTCGATGCAGAATCGGCAGGTGTCATCGGCCATCGCTGGTGACCTCCCCGGCGGTGACGAGGCGTTCTTCGGCGATGAGGCCGGCGAGTCCGACGCGGATGCCGTTGCAGGTGGCGCAGTGCTCGCCGTCGGCGGCGGTGCAGTCGGTGAGGTGGGCTTCGTGGATGATGCGCAGCGATTCGGCGTAGTAGCCGGACAGGAACCGTTCGAAGGACAGCTCGCCCCGGGCGGCGAAGTCACTGGCGATGGCGGTCACGACGTAGCCGTCGGGGGTCATCCGCTCCTGAGCGGCGAGGTTCGTGATGGCGGTGGTCATCAGTCGCCTCCGTGGCAGTCGAGGCAGCAGCCGTAGCGGCGGGGGATGTAGTAGGGCTGCACCAGCCCACAGACGCGGCAGGTGCGGCGGGCGCGAAGGGCCTTGGCGATGGCGTCGCGCTGGGCGGGGGTGGCGACGCGTTTGGGTGCGGCGAGGGAAATCCGGTAGAGGTAGGCGACGCGCTTGCCGCGCCTCCACAGCAGTTGCGCGACGGGTTCGTGTCCCGCGGGTCGCAGGCCGGCGGCGCGCAGTTGCCGGCGGGTGGCCAGGCCCTCGGGTGCCATCCGGTAGGGGAAGGTGGGCATCCCGTAGCGGGTGCCGGCCGGGTCGTAGAACGTGCTCGTCATGGCCGGTCCCCCCAGCGCTGCTGGGCGGCCTGACGGGTGATGCCGAGGCGAGAGCCAATCTCGGCCCAGGAGTAGCCGAACTCCCGCAGCCCGATGACGGCTTCGGTGATGGCCTGGTCGATGACCGAGGACAGGGCGGTGAGGTCGCGCAGGGCTTCAACGTCGCCAGTGGCGACGCGGCGGCCGTGGGCGCGGATGATGCGGCGGGCGAAGGCGGCGAACTCGTCGTTTTCGACGACGTGCCGGTGCTTGAGTTGCTGCCCGAACGGCGTCAAGGGCTTCTTGACGGTGTTCATGCCGGCACCGCCTGCCGGTCGTGGGCGTTGTCCCACTCGGTGGCGGCGGCGGTGAGGGTGGCGATGACCTGCTCGGCGGTGCGGTCGGGTTGGTCGTTCCACTCCCCGATTTCGGGGTGGGGGAAGTCGCCGTCGCCGGTGGGCGGGTAGAGCAGGTCGAGGTGGGCGAGCAGGGCGTCTTCGGCGTTCTTGTAGTCGACCCACTCGGGCAGGAGGAACGAGTCCTCCGGGAGGCGTCGGCCGAACGCGGCGATGGCGATGGCGCCCATGGCGCAGGCCGGCGGGGTGGGGTTGGGCTGCACGGACATGCCGTCGGTGGTGTCGTCGGCGTAGTAGGTGCCCTGGGTCCAGCCGTGCCGGCTGATGTAGAGGGCGGCACCGCGCAGGATGACCGCCGGGGTGACCTCGACGGCGGACGGATTCTGGGTAGCCTTCATGGAAGCCACGTCCTTTCGAGAAGGGGCTTGGTCGGTGGTCGGCAGGACCAGCTCTGCTGCCAGGCGAATCACTGGTCCTGTCGGCCGTTTTAGGTGCTGCGAAGCCGCAGGTAGCGGCGGTGGCGGGTGTCGTCGCCGCCCATCGGGGTCGGCGGGGACAGGAAGACGAGTCGGCCGCTGGCGGAGGCGACCTGGACCATGGCCGCGATCTCGGCCGGTTGGGCGACGATCCACAGCTCGACGAACTGCGCGGCCCGTTGGTTGTTGGCGCGGGCGTATGCGCGTTGCCGGGTGGTCATGCCGGCCGCCGCAATGGGTAAGGCGGTGCGGGCGGCAGTGGGTCGGTATCGGGCCAGACGACCAGACCGCGGCTTCCGCAGACGACGCAGAGCAGGTAGTACTGGTCCCCGATGTCGGGCAGGTAGGCCTGCCATTCGATGAGCAGGTGGTCCCGGCAGGTGTGGTTGTCATCTGCCGTGTCTCGCGCCTTGAGGACATCGGCGAAGATGTCGACGACGTCCAGTCCCGGCCACTCGCGGGGGTAGTGGTTGTCGTAGACGATGGAGTCGGCGAGTTCGGTGTAGTTGGAGCAGAAGATCTGCTTCCAGAGGTCCCCGCAGAAGGTGCACCGCCACCACTGGATTTCTTCCACCCGGTCGGTGCGGTCGCTGTACTCCGCGTTTTCAAGGTCGGCGTACTCGTGGCACTCGTGGTGCGGTGTCGAAGGGTGGTTTGTCATGCCGCTGCTCCCAGATCGAGGCGGGTGAGGTCGGGCACGAGGTCCGGTAACCGCCGGGGGCGGCGGATCCAGGCGGCGTAGTCGGCGATGCCGGCGATCTGGGCATCCGACAGGTAGGCGACCTTGATGCGGCGGGGGATGCCGCCTTCGGCGATGAGGTAGGCCGCGCCCTGGTTGGTGGGCTGGATGTCGGTGGCGGAGTAGCCCTGCTCCGCCCAGCCGTGGCCGAGGACGATGTTCGAGCTGTTGGGTGTGGTGCAGCGGAACGCGGCGCGGTAGCCGAACAGGTCCCGCAGCGAGGTGGGGATGATGTCGAACGACGGCCGCTGCGTGGCGGCCACCACGGGGATGCCGGCGGCACGGCCCCGGGCGACCAGGTCGCGCAGGAGGGCGACGAACTCTTCCTGCTCCTGCTTGCTGCCGACGGTCGCGGAGTAGAAGGCGATCTCGTCGACCAGGACGGTGATGACGGAGAGTCCGTCGAGGGCGGTGAGTTTGCGGCGCCCGTGGGCGCGTAGCCAGGCGTAGCGGTTGTTCATCACGACCTGGAGCCGTCGCAGGACGGTCAGGGCTTCGGTGATGTCGGGGCCGATGAACGCGTCAGCCACGTCTTCCCACTGGCCGAGTTCGACGAGCTTGCCGTCGAGGAGGACGAGGCGGGAGTCGACGGCCAGGGCGGCGTGGGCGGCAATGGCGTTGAGCAGGCCGGATTTGCCGCCGCCGGGTTCGCCGCCGGCGAGGAGGTTGCGGTAGGCGAGGGTGATGTAGACGGGCTGACCGAACTCGTCGATGCCGACGAAGATGGGGTCGAACATCGACAGGCCAGGCCCCACCGGAACCCCTGACGTGGGGGTGGGTGTCGTGGTGGTCATGGGTGCCCTCCTTGGGCGGCAGGTGGGCGCGGAGAGCCACACGAACAAGCCCGCAGGGCTCTCCGCGACCGAGGTTGGGTTGGGGTCAGATCCAGTCGGAGACGTCGTCGGCGTCAGCCGACGAGGACGTAGCCGCGGGCTTGGTGCCGTTGGCGGTGCTGGCCGGCTTCTTCTGCACCGGCAGGGCGATGACGGGTGCGTCGACGTCGGGCAGGTCCAGAGCCGTCGGGATCACCGGCGAAGGCCGGTCGGCCGTGGGCGTGTCGGGGTTGATGACGTCGACCAGCGGGGAACCCACCGTCGCGGTGAGGACTTCCCGGCGCTTGATGTCGAACCGCAGGTACGCGGAGTTGCCGTCGGAGGCCCGCTCCACCAGAGCGGTGGCGGCGTGGCAGGCGACCGCGATGCGATCGAGACGACCTTCCAGATCGGCCATCGAGAGGCCGGGGCGCAGGTAGACCCAGACCCGCTCACCGACCGGGGTCGGACGGGCCCACAGGATCAGCGGCAGCGAACCGGACTGGTTGGCGATGATGAACTGCGCGAAGCACACGCGCAGCCGGTGCCGCACGACCAGGCACCACGTCCAGGCGACAAGCTGGCGGCGGGTGGTCGGGATGGCGGCGGGGACGCCGACGACCAGGGCGACGACCACGAGGGTCACCGGAGTGCTGGTGTGGTTGGCCAGCTGCACCCAGAAGGTGATGACAGCGGTGGTGAGCCCGATCTCGATGGACCACCACCACAGCAGCCGCAGTACCGGCCAGATCCGCACGAGGACCCAGGCGAGCCCGCCGGACGGGACGCCGATGGCCGCGCCCAGGAACAGGGCGAGGATGGGGTGGATGGAGGAGGCGGCCACCACGGCCGCAAGAAGGCCGACGATGACCGCCGTGAGGATGAACGCCAACCGGGCGTTGCGGGCCGAAGATCGGTGGACCTTGGCCTCGATGACCGTCACCGTTCCGGTGTTCCGCCCGAAGGGGCGGCGGGGGCTAAACTTGGACACGACGAGTCCTCCCTTGCACGAGGGTGGATGAGTGGAGGGCACGGGGTCGGCAGGTTTGGACGCCAGTACCGACCCCGCGCCAGCTCTTGCGGGGGTGTGACCACCGGTCGTGGTCACCAGGCCGGGAACGTTGGACGCCAGAGCCGTCCCCGGACTGCCTTCTTCAGTTGAGCGAGCGGACCTCAGCCGCTACGGGTTGCCACGGACACCAGTGGCAGACACAGCACGGTGAACGAGGACCTACTTCGCCGCCGAGTTACCAGCCTTCGGCTTCAGCGAGATGGCGCGGAACGCGACGCCGTTACGCCCGTTGGTCGCCCACGGAATGGCCTCCAACTGCTCGACAGCGACGAGCTGTCCCACCGTCACGCCCGGCTTCTCACCCGCCGTGGTGATGGTGATGATCTCGCCGCCGGTCTCGTCGAGAACGAAGACCTGGGTCGACCACATGAGCCGGCCAGTGTTCTTCTCCGACCGCTGGTTGCCGTTCTGGTCGTTCTTCGGCTCCGGGTCCTTCGTCACCTGAACCTGCTTGCTCTGGGTGTCCACGTACAGCTTCACGAGCTACCTCCTGTGTCTAGGCGCATCCCCTGGTGGATGACTGCCTCGCCTTGAAAGTACCAACTCAGTTGGTACTGCGCCAGACTCTAGCCGGAGTTCTTCCGACGTTTCGCTGACACCCAAAACGATCGCCTTCACTGCCAAAGAACGACAGGTGTCACTGCGGTGACAGGTCTAAGTCCCCTCGCCATGTCCCCTGGATTGGGGCGATACTGGCCGCATGGCTGACGTAGCTGCTGACCTCGACCGACCCGTCTGGGCGACCAGGCTGAGGGCTGAGCGCACCGCACGGGGGTGGTCGCAGGGGGAAGCCGTGCGTGCCATGCGAGCACACTCCGCCGAGCAGCTTCCGGCCGACAGCACCATGCTTCGGAACTGGAAGCGGTGGGAGGCGGGAAGCTCCGAGCCTGACGCCTTCTACAAGGCCCTCATCGCTAAGACGTTCGGCACTGTCACGGCCGCGTTCTTCCCGCCGGCGGCACCTCATGAGGCTGACGCGGAACTAATCGCGGGAACCGGCATGGAGACGGTGGAAATTCTTGCCCGCCTCCGTAGCTCCGACGTATCGAACGCCACTCTTGAAGCGCTGCGGATAACCGCTGATCGGCTGTGTTGCGAGTACCCCTATATGGCATCGGAGCAGTTGCGGGTGGAGGGCCGTGCGTGGCTGCGCCGGATCACCGCACTGAGGGACCGCCGGCTAACCCTCGCGCAGCACAAGGAGGTGTTAACACTGGCAGGCTGGGTCGCGTTGCTCGTTGGCTGCGTGGAGTACGACATGGGCCTCCGTCACGTTGCCGAAGGCACCCGCAAGGCGGCGTTGACACTCGGCGAGGAAGCCGGCAATGCCGCCATCTCAGGCTGGGCCTACGAGATGCGAGCCTGGTACGCGCTGACGCAAGGCGACTACCGGGGCGTCATCGCGGCCGCTGAGGCAGGCGAGGCAGTGGCCGCCCATGACGGGGCGGCCGTGCAGCTGGCCGCGCAGCGCGCCAAGGCATGGGCACGGCTCGGCGACAGGCGACAGGTAGAGACGGCGCTGGACAAGGGCCGCATGTTGCTTGAATCCTTGCCGTATCCCGAGGACACCGACCACCACTTCGTGGTGGACCCGGCGAAGTTCGACTTCTACGCCATGGACTGCTACCGCATCGCAGGCGAAGACCGCCTCGCAGAGATGTACGCCCGCGAGGTGATCCGTTCCTCGACGGACCCGGACGGGACGGACCGGAAGCCGATGCGCCAAGCGGAAGCCCGGATAACGCTGGGCGTGGTGGCGGCTAGGGCAGGCGACGTAGAGAGGGCAGTCTCCTACGGGCGGCAGGCGCTAGAGGGAGATCGCAAGTCGCTGCCCTCACTGCTGCTGGTCTCGAAGGAGCTGGCGACGCTTCTGCGCGAGCGATACCCGAAGGAACCGGAGGCCACCTCGTACCTCGATGAGGTGCGAACCCTCAGCGTGAGCTGACCGCGTCGTCTCCGTCCCCGCTTGCCCGGCTTGGACGACCGCCGACGCCTGGGCGTGGGCGATTCTCATGCCAGGTCATGACCCGGCTCGGGCGCCACATGTGCGTGCGGCCCACCGTGGCATCCGGCTCTGGCATCTGACCCCGCTTCCGGTAGTTAGTCACCGTCGCGACCTTGACTCCGAGGTACGCAGCTACGTCGGAGGTTGTCCACCACTCCGCAGTCGGGTCAGGGCCAGCTTCCACGGCTTCATTCTGGCACCAACGGCCGTATGGCGGCCGAGGCCGACGACCGGCACTGGCTGGGAAACCCACGAGAGGCATATGTTGCCTTCTATGGGACCAAGGGAGGCACCAATCCTGCCGGGTCGCCGGGCGACGGCAGGCGAGCCGCTGGTTCGATCGCCGCGCCATTGGCCATGGATGTTGCTCTCGCTCGTAGCCGTGCTGTGTACGGGGAGCGTGGCTGTGCCGGTGTCGTGGGCTGTTCTGCGGCAAGCCGAGGCCGAGCGAGGTGAGGCAACACCGGAAGCGGCCGTGAACGTGTACGTGCTCCAGATGAGCAGCGGAGAGCAGATCGGGCTGTCGCGGGTGCTGGCCGGCAGGCGTCATGACGAGCTGCTGCGGCAGTGGCGTCAGTACCGCGGCGAGATGGAACGCGGCAATGTTCCGTCAAAGCTTGAAGTGGTCGGACCGATCGACGTCGAGGACCAGGCCGACAACCGCGCGACGGTGACCGCCCAAGTCCATGCGGTCTGGTGGAACGAACAGGTCAACATCAGCGGCACCGGTCACCCGTGGCGCTTCGAGACGCGGCGAGACGCCGGCGGCTGGCGGGTGTGGACAGCCGACCTACCGCCGTGGTGCGGCGTGCATGTCCGGGCAGATGCCTGCCGTTGAGAGTTGCCGGCCAGCGACCGACCTAGCTAGCGAGTCTGCCGGCGGTTGGTCTCCTGCCGGACCGCCTCGGTGAGATCCCGCCAAGTGCCGGCCGAGGTCTTCATCATCCGTTCGACCATCGCTCGTGCAGATGGTTCGTCCGGAAAGTCGTACGAGACCTCCTGCCCGCCGTCCCCACTGAGGCGGCCACGGACCCGCCAGAGCCAACCGTCGGAGACCAGCCAGATGTCCCGCCGGGCCATGCGGCCCCACGACTACCGGGTGCCCGACCGGGACGCGCCGACCCGCCGCCGGTTGCAGCCGTGGGGCGTGGTCTGATCCGTTCCACCAGCGACCACGTATCTCCACGCCCAGCACCCTAATCGAACACACGTTCGATCGTCCGGCTGCCGCGTGTCCGGCTCACAAGGTGACCCGGAGTCATACCCGCAAAGGCCAAGGCCCATTTCTCCCGTCTGATTTCCGACCGATCGTCCGATCTAGATCAGGCTCCGAGTCATTAGCCTCAGCACGATTCAAGGCCAAGGAAACGGAGACGCAGTGCGACAGAAGCTTCAAACCCGTGCGTTCGAGCATGTAACGCCGATCCTGCAGGCCGGTGAGCAGCCGGTCATGGCGGCGCGGGCCATCGTCGGGAAGTTCTCGTCCGGCCGAGTCGGGGCGGTCGTCAGCCAGGCGATGAGGTTTGAGGGTGGAGCGTTGTTGGGAGCCGTGCTCGCGTCGACTAGTAAGCAGTTCGTCGTGCTCACCAACCGTCGACTGATCTTCCTGCCGCAGACGCTTCTTGGGGGCCCCGGAAAGGATGTGCTCGGTGAGGTGCCCCGTGAACAGGTCTCGCTTGCCGAGGCCAAGATGGGCATCGTGAGCCTGCTGCGCCTCGGGTTCAGTACTCCGGGCGACGGCGTAGCTCTGACCTTCCCCCGGGTCGACAAGAAGAACGCCGAGGCGCTCGCGGAAGCACTGCGTAGGCCGCGGGCCGCCTGATCACCGGGCCCGGCTGCCGGCGTGTCGGGCTCCACTTGATGCGTGACGGATCAGTGTCGCTTGATCCGTAACACGTCCGGCTAGACCATCGTCACGTCTGGACAGGCTAGAGGACATGGCGGATGACGGCAGGGGCCGCCGGGCTCGGCCTTGATGGAGAGGTGGGACTGGTTGGAGAAGGTTCCCACATGGCTGCATGGGGTGGGCCTGGTTGCGATGGTCTGCACGGTGTTGTCGCAGGTGTTGAGCGGATTGGGCCGCCCCCAAGAGATCGTCGTGGGGTGCCTGGCGGCCAGTGTGGCGACCTGGTCTGCCTCAGTGCTGTGGCGTCGATGGCGGGCCAGCCACGTCGACAAGACCTAGGTTGAGCAGCACTCGGCGGAGTGTCACTATCAAGTGAAGCCACTGTGTAACGCATCATCCGGAGTCGGACAGGCCCGGCTGCAGGCGTGTCGGGTCTCAGGACGTCCGTGACAGATCAGTCTCGGGGCGTGGGTGACACGTCCGGCTAGAGGATCTCCCCTTCGCTCCGCCGTAGGTGCGATGATGCCCCTCGCCTGTATGAGCTGCGGGTGGCGGGATCAGAGGGGGCGCGGCAGTGAGGTATGTCAGCGTTGAGCGGACCAGCGATGGCATGGCTCTGGATCCCGAGGCATACCTCCGGCAGTTGCCGTCGCTTGCTGACTCGTTGCCCGAGGGAGCACGCAGGTTCGCTACGGACCCCGGCCACTACGACTTTTTGGGTCAGCGGTGCGTCAAGGACCTGAAGCCCGCGCGACTGACGTCCGGTGAGGCGGACGGAAGCCGCTGGCTTGAGTTGTACCTGCGGCACAACTGTTGGAAGCACGAGGAAGACCTGACGATCCGCTACAGCGGCGTGCAGAGACTGACGATTGAGCCGGCCGACCAAGGGCTGGACGTGGCCCAACTCCAGGACGTGATGCTGGACGAAGTGCTGCCGCACGAACACGGGTGCCGACACGAAATCGTCTGTCTCTCCGGAAGGCTGATCGTGACGAGCCAGGACTTGGCCGCAACCTGGCTGCACGCCGACTGTCCGGAGCGTGAGCCGAGTCAGTGAGCCGGCTCCGATGTCCTCCCGGCGGTCACGGAGCTCCACCGCTCGCTGTGGCCAACCTCGGCGGAGTGTCACGCAGGTCCTGATATCGATCTGTCACGCAGGTCCCGAGACCGGACAGCCCGGCTGCCGGCGGTTGGTTCAAAGTTTCTGTACGTCTTCAAGGCGGCCCTGAACGGGCCGCACGCGCCGCCGCCTGGGCGCGCGGCCTGCACTCCGCTGTCGCTCCGCTCCGGCCACGCAGAACGCCCGGCGGCTGGCGCGGACAGCGGGGAAGCCCGGTGGGCCGCCGCAGAACGACAGGCGTTGGCCGATGAGAAGTTGGGCCGGCAGCCGGCCGGGCCGCGCGGCCACGAGCCCGCGCGGCGTAGGGGAGCGCACGCCGGCCGCGTCGGCGAGCTGGCGGGGGTCGCGGGGTTGCGGTTAGTGCGCCTCCGGCGGGGGCGCTCCGGCTCCAGGATGGCCAGCGCTGCGCCGGCGGGTGACGGTCCGGGGGTGGTTGCGGTTAGGCCATCCCGCCTGCCATCGACCCGGGCAAGCCGAGCAGACCACCGCCCGACCCGCCAGCGTCCGAACCTGCGTCAACGTCCGCTTGACCTGGCGGGCCGGGCGGCGGCCCGCTCCCACAAGAGGGCGGGTCGACGGCATACGGGATGGCCGACTATTGTTCCTGATCTTCGCCCGACAAGCCGATGAATCAGCTTGGCATCTGGGGAGAATGGCAATTAGCCAAGCTCCTCAGCCGACACAGCAGGGGCATAGCCAAGTTCCGGGAGACCAGGATCGTAGCTGCGATGATGTTCTGGGCAAACCCACAATAAATCTCCCGAGGATGACCGGACCCGTCGAAGATCTCCATAGCGACCGGCGGGATCGAGCTTAACGAGTAGCTGCCGCAAGGCGCGGAGCCCGGCCCCCTCCGCACGAGTAAGCCCACGAACCTCGCCAGCGTCCAGTTCGTTTCCCCCAATGGCCGGAGCCGGCAGCTTCTCGGCCAACGTCTTGGTCAGGTCGAGATCCGCTTTCGCAGTGGCAAGTTCAGAAGGAGAAATTGTAGCGCCGTAGGTCGCTGCTGCGATCGGCACCACGAATTGCAACATTTTTACCACGAGTACAGCATACGGCCCGACGTTCTGTATCCAATCTTTTGGAGGCCGGAATCGGTAGGTAGCGTCTGAGACGCGGTGCTCGGCCCCAGGCGCTTCGCACCACAGGGTCAACAGAAAGTATTGACGTGGCGACACGGTCCGGATGATTCGAGACCTGTCCTCAGGAACGAAGGTGAAGAGCCGAGGTGAGTCGCTAACTTCGGCGCTGAGCATCCTAAGGGCTACGCGCACCATGCCGGCGGTATTCGCCGCCGTCGCCTCCAAACGCTGAAGCGTAGCGTTTGCTGTCTTTTGGGAGGCGGCTAGCTCAGCGAGAACGTCGTCGAGCTGCTGAGCCTTCCGGCCGAACCCTGTCAGTAAGGTTGACACCTCGGACCACTCAACGCAGGACAGGCAAATGATCTTATCTTCGCCCCGCTGGCGGAACTTGACTAGTGCCTGGTATGCGAAATAGCCCGTGCAAGTCTTCCCGCCGCCCAGGGCCCTACCGCATGGAATCAGGAAATGGTACTGGAGCGCCCTCCAGCGCCGCATAATTAACTCTTCGATTCCGTCCCGTAGATAGTGGAAGAAATACTCTGGGGCGGGGCCCATTACGGTCAAGGTAAGATCAACATTGTTCGGAGACAGTTCAAGCACGGCCTGGCTTGCGTAGGCCTCGTGGACGAGTAGCACCCCGCGTCGCCAATGTCGCCCGACCGAAAACTGGTGATTTCTTACAGTGAGCCAGGCGATGAGACCGGGCGCCTCGTCGGCAGTACGACAAATGAGGCGCAGCCGCTTTGTGTTCGCATCTCTAGGGAAGGGCTCCCATTCAAGAGGTGTGGGCCTTTCAAACGGCACCAATTGAGCAACGAGGCTAGCAGGTTCGTCTGGGAGACGGTACGTAATATCGAACTTTTCCATCAGGCGCAGAAAATAGGGGTGGAGCTCTGCAGGGTAGCCTTCCTCGCCAGCGATCGCAGGTTGTGACCATATCTGCTGCAGTCTGGCGTGCATCAGCACGCCACCGCGATCTCGAGTCTCCTCGTCCTCTAGAACGTAACCGATCGCCTTGGTTAGCCATTCTGGCTGGAGCACGATCAGTTCTCGCAGGCTTTCGTCATCACTGTAATAGATGATGTAGCCGAGATCGTGCAGCAGGTTTGCGAGGGTTTGCGTGCTCTCTTCGTCCAGTCCTTCGGCCGCACAAATGCGCTCAAAGGTGAGCCTTGAGATGTGGGGTTTCGCGATACTCGTGATGCGGTCCCGCGCGGCTATCCACCTATCACTCATCAGTTCGCCCATTTGAGGGAGCGAAGCAGCTTGGTTGGCGATAGCATTACGCAACTCGGCGACACCGCGGCCAGACTCGCTGTCTACGGAGAAGCTCCCTACCAGCACCTCTGGATACTTAGTACGGAGGTAGCCGAAATCCAACTCGGGCCGGCGCTCATCGGCGTGAGTTGCGACTACGATAATCCGTGCATCAGAGCCCGTCCGCAGACGAATTCGGCGGCACCATTCTTCAATGCTGTTCTGCTCCTGGCCCTCTCGCGGCTTCCAGACCAGCAGGTATAGCGCCCGACGCGAAAAAAAGAACTGATGAGTAATTCGGTAGACATCTTGGCCACCGAAATCCCACGAGTTCAGCATAATGCTGATGGGGGAATTGGGGTGGGGAAGGTCAAGATGTGCCAACTCAATGCCGTGCGTAGTTGCCCGATCTTGCACAAACTCGTCTCCGCGTAGCGCGGCGATGAGTGTCGACTTCCCTACCCCGCCTTCTCCCACGAGAATCAGCTTTGCTTCATACTGCGGCCGACTGTGCTCAAGGCTCTCAAGGAACGTGAATAGTGCCGGCACTCCCTGATCTGCAACGGACGCTAGTGTGTCTGAGAGCGGGTTCCAGGCCAGATCTATGCCGATGTCGCGTGACAGCTTTGAAAGCTCCGCCGGTAAGCCTGCCAGGCGATTATAGCTCACATCCAAATGGCGCAGCTGTGACAGCCGACCGATTGTAGCGGGAAGGCTGTCCAACCTGTTTCGCGAGACGTCAAGTTCCCTGAGTTCCGGTAGAGATCCTATGCTTTCCGGCAGTCCAGCGAGCATATTGCCGCCGATGTTTAATGTCAGCAACATGCCTAGCCTGGTTATTTGATCGCTGAGATCCGTAATGAGATTTCTTGAGAGGTCGACATGACGTAGGTTTGTGAGATTCAGGAGCTGGGGAGGGAATTCATCAAAGTGATTGACGTCCAGTGAAACGGTGTCGAGACTGACACATCGCTGAATCTCTTGTGGTAGCTCGGTTAGGTTATTGGCGGAGGCCCGAAGGACGGTCAGATTTGAGAAGCTCCCAACCGCTCGAGGCAGCTCCCGTAACTGGCACCCGCTGAGGTCTAGATGCCGCAAACCACGGAGGCCGTCGAGGCCGTCTGGAAAATTGTCAATACTGTTGTCGGATAGATTAAGAACTTCTAATCGGGCTAGGGTGCATAATTCCGCGGGTATTGCCGTTAGGTCGTTGTTGCCTAGGTCGAGGATGCGAAGATTTCGCAAGGACGAGAGGCCTTTTGGGAGTTTGGAGAGGCCGTTGCTGGATAGGTCAATGTGGCGATATTGACGGAGGATAGGTAGGCTAATTTCACCTAATTCCCCTAGATCCAGGCCCCCCACGTCCAGAAAGCTCCTGCCATTGGCGAGACTGTGTGCTCTCAGAATAAGGGAGTGGGACCGGTCTGCTTTCGAATAGCGCGAACCGTGAACGTCGTCCGAAGCGAGGCTTGTCTCATCTTGCATCGCCTCATCGAGCCCAAAGCGTTCAATAGAGTCGGCGCTATCGTCGGCCGCTCTTAGAATGGCTTCGTCTTCTTCTGTGGACTCTACAATCTCATATTCGCCACCCTCGAACGCGAGCTGGTCCGGGGGCTCTCGGTCCCACACACTTTCCACCCTCTACTCCTAGCTGTGAACTCTGCGAGCATCCCGCACCTCGTGGAGTCGGACAAGTCCTGTGTGGAGTTTTGTGCACGAACACGGTCCATATTGTTGTCTATGCGGTGATTTAGGCTGACTCCGGCACGCTGCCTCTGCTACCTCTAGGTCAGCAAGAAGCGGTCGTCCCGCGAGGGAGCCTGAGCGGGCCCGGCCCAGGCTCGTGACCTGCGTACCGGCTGTCGGCGACCGCCTCGCCGGCATCCCAGAGGTTCACGACCGAGGGCGCCTGTGATCTTGGCTGGTACCACCGTCAACGGCGGCGAGGCAGTAAGCCCCTACATACAGAAGGCTAAGGCCGCTACCGATCAGCGCCCCAATCCTGACCGCCCAGCCACCCTCTCGCCACAGGCCGCAGGTGCAAAACACCATTAAAGCCGCAATTAAGATGAAGGTAACCCAGGCCTCGGTCGGTGAAAGCGAGGGGTTCTTGCGCCGGGGGCTCATTCGGAACACCTTCCTCAAGACCGACTCTGCAAACTCTTGAAGCGTCGGTCGCCTTTGGACATAGCGCAACTCGGGTGGACAGCCCCTGACGGCAGGCGGTGGATGGCTTACCCGGGTTACCCGAGGTGGCGAACGTAACGAGACCCGAGCTGACGTAGCACACGGCTTGTCAGCGGGCCGTCAAGGCCAGGCGGAGTCAGCAGCGAGTCAGCAAACCGCTGGCCATGCGACGACGACAGGCGGAACGAGCGACATGCCGGCCCTGCATGAGCGCATCCGACGCGATCTGTTGACACTGACTGACAAGGGCGACCAGGCTCCCCCGGCGGGGGTCGCGCCCAACGGGACGTAGGACTTGGGTAGCCAAGCGAGTAGCCAAGGCGGTGGACACGGCCGGATTTCCCTGTACCTCGGCGGACCAGTTGACCAGCGCCGGGCGAGCTTGGCTGCCCTTCGCCCGCTCCTGGCAGTGTGGGGCACACAGGGGGCACAAGACACTGTCAAACGTCGTCAACCAGCCACCAACGATGGCAGCCTGAGACGCCCCGTGAGCAGGTGTCGAGGGCCGTTCCCGCTGGTGGCGGCGTAGCGGCTCTAAGTTCCGCTTCAACGTCTGCTCGTCAACTGGGAAGCGTGAGCCTGCGGCAGAGCGTGAGCGGCTGACGGCTCCTACGATGGGGTGGTGAACCCATGGATCACGGCGGCGGCGGCCCTGTTCGGCGTGGTGGTCGGCGTGGTGGGCAAGTACCTTGCTGACCTGCGGGCCGGCCGGAACGCCCGGCTCCTAGACGAGAAGCTCAAGCAGGCAGTTCGCTTCTTCGAGGCGGCCGACCAGGCTCGTAGGACGCAGCAGGGCGTAGCTACGGCCACCATAAGCTTCGACAATGCTCGACAGTCCCAGAGCAGTACCCCAGCGGTCGTTGAGGACTTCAGGACGAAGCTGACCGAGTCGCGGGAGAGAGCCCGTGTTGCTCTCATGGACGCCGAGAAGGTGTACACGGCTGTCAGACTGTTGGTTCCCGAAGCGGCGGGCTCGGCACGGACCTACTTGGACCTGTGCCATGAGGCGTGGCAGCCAGACGATAAAGCGGATGCAAGGAAGCGGGCTCTGGAGACTGCGGAGGCAGCCATCCGTCGGGGCTTAGGTGCGTGACAGGCTGTTCGGTGGCCGTTGGGCGACTGACTGGGGACGATGGGTGCGAGCTTCGGCGCACGTCTACGGTGGACCCCGATCACGGCTAGATGCGCTTGGCGGCGCAGGTCAACGAGCCGTGGTTGTTGCCTGGGGTCAAGGAGTCGCATTTGCGACTGGGAGGATCTCCTCATAGCAAGCCCTCCGAACTGCACCCGTCTCGGTGAGTAGTAGCAGCGGAAGTCCTCTGCGTGCTGCTTCTTTGACTTCGTATCTCGTCCAAGGCGTCTGCGGATAGTGTGGAGACATTACGGCAATGAATACGTCCGCGGCGTCGAGTGCGGCTATTACGGCGTTATGCCGATCGACGTTCAATGGGTGATGTAGGTCATCGATATAGACCTCGCCAATGTGGCTGAGTCGCGCCTCGATTTCGGCAAGTCGCCCGAGCGAGTTGTCGCGCCTGCTGTAGCTAACAAAGGCGCTCATGGGGACACCGCGGCTGGTGAGTCGATTACGTCGAAGGCGTACAGAAATAATGCCAGCAGGACTGGCGCTGCGAGCAGTGCATAATAGGTCATTGACCCGTTGAATGCTGCTTTAAACGGTGGGACTGCTGACGTCTTCGGTGGCGTCCAGCCTTCCTCGCACCTCTCCGCCCTGCGCCGCCAGATTACGTCCATCGCGGCCCTGAGTCGCCGCTGGTAGTAATACCCGACCGCGTCTGCTAGCCAGAAAAAGCAGATGACGAGGAGACCTGAAACAAATACTGCCGCGGTGAGACGTCGGCCAGAGAATAGGGCGACGAGCGTGCCTGTCGGAACAAGGACGGTCGCGCAAAGCTTCTTGATTTCGAAGCACGAGTCAGAGGCTTTGAGGGTTGCTGCGTGGAGCTGGTCGATCAACTCCTTGTCCAGGTCGTCCGCTCTCACCTTGTGCTCTGGGGCAGGCTCACCTCCGTCGATGCCAAGGCCGGACGGAGAGGCAGCAGCGCTGCGGAGGGCTTGCGACGTAACGGCACCGGCTAGCGCACCTGCTACCGCAGCGATGAGGGTTGGGCGCTGCGTGCTCATGAGGTGATGGTGCCAGATGACGAAACGCGGGCGTTCGGGGGACGAGTTCGGCGCGTGCCTCAAGTGGCCGCGCGAGTAGCTTGCCGAACAGGCGCTTGCCCCCACCCACGCCTTAACGGCACCTACGGCTTGCGGACGTTGACGCCCGGGCCACGTGGACCGGGTGGAGGAAGTTCGCCACGTCGCCTGGCGGCCTCGTACACGCCCACTGCGGTGCCTCCGGTGAGACCGGTGCGTATCAAGACGTACCGGTCAAGCTCGTAGACGCAGTTGGCGCATACCGACCCGTAGACGGGCTTGTCCGTTCGGCAGCCTTCGCCGCACCGCTCGCATGGCCGCCTCGCTCGCTTCGGTGGCACGGTGAGCTCAATCGGCCCGATGGCTTGCGTGGGTTGCCCGAGGGCTCGCCGCTCGCGTTGGCGTTGCCGCTTGGTTGAAGCCATGTCGTCCCTTCTAATCGTCAGGTACATCAATGTTGGCAGGTGGGGGTGACATCGTTGATGCAGAAGCGGCCCCAGAGGTAGAGCCTCCGGGCGAGGCAGACGAGGCGAGGCAGCCAGGAGGCAGCGAAAGCAACAGCAACGGCCGGTGGCCGACGACACGGGACAGCACAATGGGGATGGTCGACACCACAGGGCAGCGTCCGAGAGGAACCAACGGTGCGACCCATCGGCGTTCACACCGAAGCCGCTTCGGTCGCGGCTGCCTATTCAGGTTTCCCGGTGCCATCCCATAGCCCTACCGTCGTGCCTTATGACGGCAGAAGACGCGGAGCGGCGGCTGTTCGGGGAGATGTTTCGTCACCTCGACCGGATCGAGCCTTGGCTCCAGCGCATGGACCCCGACGGGCCGTACGAACGCCCCCAGGAGCGCAGCGCGCTGAGCCGTGACGACAAGGAGACCCATCCGCACCGGATGAGCCATGCCGCCTGGCACTCGCTGTCGCACGCCGTCGACCACCTGAACTGCCTGCGCACCCTGCTGAAGGACGCGCAGATGATGCACATGTACGCCCCATACTCCATTGCCCGCGCGGCTCTGGAGAACGCGTGCGCGGCGGTGTGGCTGCTTGCCCCGGATGACCGGGCTGAGCGAATCCTTCGGCGTCTGCGCCTCGCTGCACTCGACATCCGGGGTGGCGAGGCCGCTAGGAGGCTGTTGACTGATGAGCCGGGGCGGAGGACCGAAGAGGAACGCGTGGAAGAGCTGCGTGAGATCGCGCGGCGGAGGGGCATCGACGCGAAGGCGGCGGTCCAGCGGCTGGGCTATGCGGAGATCGTTCAGGTGGCCGGCGACACCAGCCTGGCCGGCAGCGTGCCGTTCCAGTTCACGTGGCGGATGTGCAGCGCCATCGCCCACGGAGATCTCTGGGCGACGCTCAACGTGGTCAGCCGGGAGGAGATCCCGGGGGCACCACCCGGCTTGGTGGGTATGCGGATCACAGCGAACGTCGAGACCCTGTCGTTTGCTGTGCGGCTCGCTGTGGAGATGACTGACGCCGGATGGCGCCTGTACGACGAACGCTCGCGCCGCGGTCCGACGTAGCGCGCGGGGGAGTAGCGGCGCCGGATCTAGGCTGTCGCCAGGCCATCAAAGACCGATCGGGCGGCGGCCAACGACGACCACTTGTGACGACGTTTGCCTAGGTAACAAGGCGTGGCCGGCCCGATTGCCAGGCCGGCCACGGCCCCCTTACGTTGAATGCGTCATCAGGTATGAGCCGGCAGGAAGGGCAGGCCGTCTAAACTCTTGACTTGCCTTGCGCGCCGGCTCGTTTCTGCATGTGTGGGAAAGGTGTCTGTATTCAAACACCTGGGGCTGCTCTTTACTTCGATGGCCTCCGCTATTGACCTGCCACCAGAGCTCTTGGCCCCTGCGGGCTGGGGGGCCAACAGCGCGTAGCGCACTAGATCCATTACCTCTAGCGGGAAGGGACCGCTAACTCCTCGCGCATTAATGGTTTCGCTGCACTCTACCTCAAGTTGGGCCCTGTGATGGCAATGTGCGACCGCTCGCGTGGCTTGCTCGTAAACGACGCTTTCCAATCGCAAGGGCGTATTTCCTCTTATGGTGGTTGGATACTGGGATCTGCAGAACCGCAAGAGTTTCTGGAATGCTTCCACGCTCTCCGATCGGTACAGCAGCGCGGCACCTCTCGCCAATGCATCCGTCCGCGTCGCGACGCACGCGTCGATGACTGCTTGGCTGGCAATGGAACTGAACCTATCAACGGTGCAAAGCTGCTCTAACACCTCACTACGGGTGTTAGATGCGTGTCGAGCGGCAGTATTCAGGCGCTGCTGTTCTTCCTTCGCGTCGTCCAAAATTCTGTCGGCCTCTTGCTGGGCCTTTTCTAGAATCTTTTGGGCTTCTGCGCGGGCTTGGGCGATGGTATCAGCGGCGCGCCTTAGGGCGGCGTCCTGGTATTCTTCTGCTTCCTTGCGTGCCTGGGCCCGAATGGATGCTGCTTCCCGCCGTGCAGTCATGGTGTACTGCACTGTGGGCCAATTGAAGTTCCGCGGTTCCCGGCTCAGCGGCACGATCGGAAGACTTGCTTGATCACCGACGCCAGAGCCGCAGGTGACGTCCGAGGGAATGGGCATTTCGGCCGCCGCCCGCTTGAGCCACTCCCGGCGCCTGGCAAGCTCGCCGTTTCCGAGTCGCGCGGCGACAATCTTGTCGGCCAGTTCGCTGACTTCGTTCGCCAACTCCTCCAGGGACTCCGGCTTCGGGTCGGCCGGGTCCAGGTGGCCATCATGGGTAGTCACCGGGTCTCCTTCCTTGTGCCCTGAGCGCCGAACTCGTCGTTCTCTCGCCGGAGCTCCCGCTCCAGCTCGACCTTGAGCCGGTCGCGAGCGAGCTGCAGCAGCTTGCGCACGTTGGCGGGCTTCTTGCCGAGCTTGACGGCGATCTCGTTGGGAGTCAGGCCGTCGTACTCGTACGCCATCACCGCCCGCTGGTTGTGCGGGAGTTGCTTCAGGTGCTGGAGCACCCACTCCCGTTCCTCCCAGGCGGTCATCGACGTGTCCTCGAAGCCGGCGGGGGTGAGATGTCCACCGCGGAGTGTGCGGGGCAGTCGCTCGGCCTCGCGCGTTCTGTTCTTCCGAATCCGGTTGATCAGCGCCGTCCGGGCGTATGCCAGCGGGTTCTCCACCGTCTGCGCGATCGTGTCCCACTTGCGGAGGAGCTCCATCATCACCTGGTTGACGACATCCTCTGCCTCATGGATGTTGCGGACCTCGATGAGGGCAGTCTTCAGCAAGGAGGGGTAGGTGCTGTCGATGAACTCGTCGACGTCGCTGGCCACCGGCAGCGTCGCGTCGGCATGCGGCGCGGGTACCGCCTGCGCCAAGCCCTTGTCCGCTCGGACCACCGGCGACCTCCCCATCTCCTCGTCGATGACTCCCGCTCCGGGAGGTAGGTCCACGGGAACCCGGATCTGTGAAACGGGTCTTCGAACTTTTTTTTGGGACGGGCGGCACCCCACCGGGATGCCGCCCGTCTTAGCTATCGATGCACGATCACGGCCAAGCCGCCGATGATCACCGCCGCAGCCGCCGCGATCCCCGTGACCGGGAGGCTGACGGTGGTCAGGTAGACCCCGCCGACTCCCGCCAGAACACCGTTTGTCACCGCGAGCAGGCCTTTGGTGCCCAGCCGGCGAGCCGGACTCCGGCGGGCCGGACTGCGGCGGGCCGAGCGCCGGCGGGTTGCGCCAGCAGCATCGGAGGTGGAACCGGTGTTCGCCACATCCCTGTCCAACTTAGACGATCTCCTCACGTGCCGAGAGCAGCCCTCGCTGCCCTCCCGGGAGATGTGGTCCGCAGGGGAAGGCAAACGTGAAGGTCGCGATCGAGTTGGCTGCGCGGAAGACGCCGGCAGGGCCTGAGCGCCTAGCCGCCCCCTTCCGACATATCCGTCCGTCAAGGCCCTCGGCCCTGGCGGGCGTGTGGGCACCGCCCCGGAACCTTTCGGCAGGGCCTGAGTCGGTTGCGGCGCGGACGGGATCGCCACGGTCGAGATCGGGGCCATGGTCGTGGTGTGGACCGGGGCCGGGTTGGCAGTGCGTCGAGTACCTAACCGACCGCGGGTCGCAAGGTTGAGGCATCCGAGGCTCGGGGCCAGAGGACGGCGCCGGCCCATCATGCCGCCGGTGTCAGATGGTCTCAGTTGCGGTCTCGTTCGCCCCGGTACGCAGGGGCACGACACCGTTCATCAGGGGGCGGGATACCAGGTCACGGCCCTGACCGAACCGTTGGGGACGAGCGATCGCAGACCTCGAAAGCGTGGGACTGCCGGTCACGTTAGCCAGCGCCTTGGAACGCGACGCGTGCTGCAGCAAGCTCGGACGAGCAGCCAAGCCCGCGAGCACGAGCGGACGGTCGCGGACGGTGACACCCCGCCCGGCACGAGGACCAGGCGGTGGACCAGCGCCGGGGGACTGACTCCTAATGCGCAGGTCTAGCGACGGCTACGGGGACAGCAACAGATTCGGGCCGCACCTGCTGGTCCGCGGAAGCGCTAGCGGAAGAGTTTCTCACTAGCGGTGCTGAACGCGTCGGTGGCCAGCTTCACTTGTTCGTAGCGGTCGGCGAACTCGCCGGCGTCGACATTCCCTCGTCTCCAATATGCTCCGAGAGCTTTGCTGGAGGAGTTCAGCTCATCTAGAGCCTTGAGGACATGCTGGTCACGGCACAGGATGCGCAGCCGTGCTGCGGCTAGTCGAAACCCACCGAGGTCCCAGCCGTCCACACGTCCGGGAAGCCCTAGCTCTCGTTCCTCCCACACTCGGTTCCGGAAATCCTCGGACATTGACACGAGCTGAGCGCACTGCTCGAGCATGAGCTCGGCCAGCCTAGCGTTGCTTTCACCTCGCCGAATCATGTGTTGTCCCAAGATCGCAATCCCAGCACCAGAAACGGCCGCGATAAGAGCCACCCAGGCATCCACACCGTCAGTCTTGCTGCTCGTGTCAACGTCCATGGGACCGCTCGTTCGACCACTAGCGGAAGCAGCGAGGAAGCAGCGAACGTGCCGCATGCGGGCGACACGTGGCGACAGCGGGCCGGGTGGTGGCCGCGCTTGGGGGTACGGGATGACAACCGATGGCAGCAGACGATACGACGCAACGGTGTTCGGGGCGAAGAGATCGGCGTGACTCTCGCTGCCGAGCTCAGTGCCCGGCCACTCGAATGACATCGCCAGGTTCTACGCCAGACGCTGGATTGTGAGGCAGTCCGAAGGCAGATCCGCCTACTGCTGGTTGGGCGTGTTCAGGTCCGCGGTGAGGTCGGCCGCTTGGTCGGCCATGTGTTGGCGTTCCTCCGGGTCGACGTTTTGTTCCCACTCTCGGAAGCGGTGGTAGTGGTCGAGGAGCATGCCGCCGTAGGCGTCGGTGGCGGCGACCTGGCGGAGGTCGGTGTGGCCGGCGAGGACGTCGCGGGCCATCTCTTGGAGGTCGTCGCCGACGACGCCGTCGCGGAGTCGGGTGAGGCTGGCGTGGAGGAGCTCAGCGAGGCCTTGGTCGCCTTCGGTGAGGTCGAGGAACTGCCGCTCTGGTTGCGATTCAGGTTGCGTCATGGAGCACCGGGCTTGTGTAGGGCTGGTCGGGCAGGGGGGCCTTGGACAGGTCGCCGCCCTGCTCGGCGAGGGTCTTGATGAAGCTGAAGAAGCCGAGGATGAGGGTGCCGCCGGCTTGGATCTTCAGCGCGGCGTCGTTGACCTTCTTGACCAGTTCGATGGCTTGCCAGGTGGCGATGCCGTAGCCGGCGACGGCACCGACGCCGGTCTCGATGAGCGCGGTGCCGGCGGCGGCGCTGACGCCGATGATGATGGCCTTGTCGATCATCATTTTGATGAGGCCGCCGATCATGTCGGCCAGGAGCCAGATGGCTCGCGCGGCTTCGTGGTACTTCTCCTCGACCTGGGCCAGGACGACGTTCTGCTGAACCGCTGCCGTTCCAAGCTGGCGGAAGTAGACGAACGCGGCGTCAGCGGCCTGCCCGTCCCACTGTTGGTCCAGCTGAGAGGAGATCAGGCTGACGTTCTGGCCGAGGGCTTGCAGGCTCTGCCCGAGGTTGCCGTAGGCGTCGCCCGCCTTATAGAAGCTTTCCCAGTCCCCCACGAAGGCGTTGCTGATGGTGCCGATCACGTCGTAGCCGGCGACGTCTTTGATGATCTGGTTGACCCAGTGGGAGATGGAGAAGGCATCAAGGATGCCGATGGGATTGGCGAAACCCTTGGTCAGTGAGGCGTCTGGCTGCGCAGGCTCGACGAGGAAGTCCGTCGGCTCTCTCATGGCAGGTTCCCACTGAGAGGGCGCCCGCCCGGCAGTTCGTAGCCGCTGCGGTCGGCGGTCGGGTAGGTGGCGTCCAGTCGGGCGGCGCTGCCGGTGTCGCTACGCCGGTAGTAGTCCGCGGTGCCTTGAAGCGCGTCGCGTGACTTGCCGAGCAGCTCCATCAGGTGCGTGAGCCGCTGGCTCATCTCGTCGACGAGCCTTTGATGTGCGGGCCATGCTTCGTTGAGCAGTCCTTGGCCGTGCCAGGGCATGTCGGTGTGCTTGAGGATGTACGCGCGGGCGGCCTGAGCGTCGAGGCTCGCGTCGTTCAAGCGGGAAGCAGCGCGTTCCAGCGCACCAGGTTCGACGGAAAAGCTCACGACAGGCGGTCCCCGATGAAGCCCGTCACGACGAGCAGGATCGCGGCGGCGAGCAACGCAAGGGCCATGATTCGACCGCGCCGTTTCGACTCGGCGTTGCTGGACGCGCGGTAGACACCGAGGCCCGCCACGGCGGCGACGCCGAGGGGAATTGCCACCGACAGGAAGCGGAAGAACGACCAGGCGCTGAAGGTCCCGTCGTCGCCGACGATCGCCAGCTGGTAGACGAGGAAGCCCAGACCGACCACGCAGAAGAAGAACAGCACCATCGACACCAGAGCGACGCTCCTGCGGAAGTCATGCCACTGATCCAGCTTCTCCGGCACCGCCGTCACCCGATCCGTCTGCCCCGTCTCACTCACGCCCGCACCATGCCACAGCGCGACCACCGAGCGCGACCCCGCTCTCACGCAGACGACTAGCTGTCAGCAGGTAGACCGCCGTTACGCCGAGGCTGCCACCATCGCTATTGGGACAACAGCGGTGACAGCAGCAAGGCAGCGGTGAGGCAGCGCGAGCCCCGATGTTGGTCTGGCCCGAATGCCAAGCGACGGCGGCCGGCACCTGCTCGTTGACGCGTGCCGCCACCGGTTGGCAGCGGGCGACAGCGCGAGTCCGCATCCCCGACCGGGGTCGTCGTACTGCCATCAGCTGCGTTTCTTGGGCGCCGCGACCCGCGCGAATCCCGCGCCCACCACAACCGCGGGTAGCAACAGCACGAGCCAAGCCTCAACCGCCGTGTCGAACAGGGACTCTTCGATGTGAAGCAGTCGTCCTTCGCACAACCCGCAGACCGCCGCGAGCAGGGATACCCACAACAGTCGTGGCCTGGGGACGACGAAGGTCAACGCCGCAGACCCGAAGACCACCAGCAACAACAGCTCAGGACCCTGCAACAGGCTCATCGACGCGCGCATACGAGGGGCCCTCCGAGCGGTAGCTATTGCTGCGTCGCGAGCGTGACGCACACTTCGACGCGGACGGTTGTCACGCTACGCGTGCTCGCGACCACAGCCACCAGGCCAACAGGCCAACGTCGCCTCGCGGCCCAGGCCAGCGACCATCGCCACCAGCAGCCGACGGGTCAGCGGGCTCGGAAAGGTTCGGCTGGAGTTCAAGGGGGGCTCGGACATTCGGCAGCTCGGGCACATGGTTGCCTCCTAGGTGCTGTACGCAGGACTCAGGCCGGGGGTCGTCTCAGTTCCCGTCTCGTTCATGTCCGGCCGGCGGCAATCACCAACGTCCACCCCCTCGTCAGCGCCTGCGGCACGAACGCTGTCGACCGGACAGGAACCGCACCGGGCAGACTTGGAAAGCGTGTTGGGTTAACACCCTCACGAGTTCGAATCTCGTATCCTCCGCTCGACAGAGCGACACGAAGGGCCGGCCCCCGCATGGGACCGGCCCTTCGTCGTCTCTATGGTCGCTCTCGTCTCACTTGTCGGTTCCTGCCCGTCTGGTACCGGGCTGCCATCGCGAGTTCGACCAGGCCATGATGCCCGTCACGGCGGGGCCGGAGACGCCGAGGACCAGGAGCGCGGTGGCAGCGGTGTGCCGGGCTCGTGCAGCCCTCCGTCCCGCGCTCCCGCGAGCAGCCGTTTTCACTCGTCGTAGTCGGTCGCCTGGTGGATTGCCTGGCCTGCGGGTGGGGCGATTCCTCATCGCGCCAGACTGGGCGGCGGTTTCGCGCTCGGTGTCCTGTTGATCCGAGTGCTGCCTGAGTAGGTCCGGCAGGCGATGGAGCGGCGGCTGGCGCGCGATCTTGGTATCCGCCGCGACCGGCGCAGGGGTTACCGGGCGGTGGCGGCCCTGCCGCGATGGTGCCGGGCTGCCCAGGCCATTGCCGTCAAGGCAACAGTGGCCGCGACGGCGACAACCGTTATGGGCCAGAAGCGATGCCGGCCTAAGACGATCTTGTCGGCGATCTCGACCATCCCCTCCAACCGGTGCGGATCGGCCGGCTCGATGCGGCCATGCCACGCCAGAACGAACCGCCCAGACTGCCGCCAGCGCCAGTTTGAGGGTTCAGCCTGGCCCGGCGCAGGGGCGTTGTAGCGCACCAGCTCCTCTGCCTCGTCCTCACCGGCCATCTCGTACACGTCAAGGCTTTCGGTAAGGACGGCGTCGAAGCACTCATTCGGATCATATTTATAGGCGTCCGGCGCGTCGGTCTCGGCAGGATCCGGCTCCCACGTCTCTCGATATTTCTTCGGAACGCAGAAGTGGAAATCTTGGCGTTCCTGGCCGGGGAATTGATACTTGGCGTGGATGGCGTCAAAGACCGTCTGCGCCGTGGGTGTGGGCCCGTCGTCGAATCGAGCCAACACATCAGGCGCCGCAATCGCCAGCACCCCAGCCAGCACACCCGCCAGCGCCACTGCGCTCACGACTCGCTGCACCCGCGCGGCGAATGCGTCCAAATCGCCCCGGGCTTGCCCTGCCGTCACCGGTGCCGCCTCCCGAAGAGCCACAGTGCCCGGTCACCGTACTCGAATTGCTGTCGGACGACTGGTGCCGATGCTGCTCCGCGGCTTGCTGCACGAGTCGGAAACGCTCGTGGCCTTGGGCGGCAGACATGGAAAGCGTGTTGGGTTAACACCCTCACGAGTTCGAATCTCGTATCCTCCGCTCGACAGAGCGACACGAAGGGCCGGCCCCCGCACGGGACCGGCCTTTCGTCGTACGCGAGAAAGGTCACCCGCGGGCGCGGGCCCAGGAGACGAACCGGTCAATCAGGCCCGCCGGCGATGCAGTGGGGCCGGAACCGGCCAGTTCTTCGGCGGCCTCGGCCTGGAGGGTCGCCAGGTAGACGGTGAGCGCGGCTCGGTCGTGTCGGTACTCGGCGAGCAGCCGCAGCTTCGCCGCCGAGCAGGGCCAGGCGATGCCGCACGCCTGGCAGCGCCAGGTGGGTCGGGTCGGGACGTGCCCCCGGCGGCGGCTCACCGCGACGGCACCTCGACGGCGACTGCCCGGTCGACCCGGACGAACGCGAAGCGCTGCCGGATACGGAGCGTGCCGTCCGGGTTCACCTCGTGGCCGCGCAGTTCGGCCCAGAGCACCCCCTCGAACCGGGCGACGCTCAGCACCTCGGTGATCCACAGGGTCAGCGGGCCCGTCCCGAAGCGGTACGCGTCGGCCGGGACGCGGATCGTGGCGCCGACGGCGACGCGGGTCGTGGACGGCATGGGCGGAGCCTCCTTCGCGTGGAGGGGGCCGCCCCGCCTCCCCGTCGAGGCGGCCCCTGACTGACGCCGGCCGCCGGGCTGGATCACCTCCACCGGCCGCGCCGTCCTGTGCGACCACCCTTCCGCGCGTCACCGGACAGGTACACCGCGTAGCTATATGGTCGGCGGATATTCGAGACATCCGATGGAGGGGCCGTGAACGACGCGCTACGGGCGGCGCTGAGCGACACCGGGCACACCACCGAATCCCTCGCCGAGCGCGTCGGCGTCGACCCGAAGACCGTCGCGCGCTGGCTGACCGAGGGGCGCATCCCGCACCCTCGGCACCGCTTCACGGCGGCCGAAGCGCTCGGCCGGGACGTATCGGACATCTGGCCGGACACATCAAGACGTCGGGATCCGATCTGGTTCCGCCCCTGGCAGGAAATCGAGCGTGAGGCGGTGTCGCTGCGGTGGTTCGAGCCGAGCGTCCTGCCTGGCCTTCTCCAGACCGAGGCATATGCCCGAGCGGTGCTCAGCGACGCGGGGCTGATCCCCCGAGGTGACGTCGAGCGGCACCTGGCGGCCCGCCTCGCTCGCCAAGGGATTCTCAAGCGGGATGACCCACCGCAGTTCACGGCCGTCGTCGATGAGGCGGTCCTCCGTCGGCCGGTCGGAGGCCGGGCGACGATGCACGAGCAACTGCGGGCCCTGGTCATGGCGTGCGCCGAGCCGCACATCCGGGTGCACGTCGTGCCGTCCAGCGTCGGTGCCTACGCGGGCCTCAACGGCCCTTTCGTGATCGCCAACAGCCACGACCACCGAATCGCCGGCTACCTCGACAACCAACTTCAGGGACAAGTGGTTAGCGACCCGGAGGACATCGCGGCGATGATGGCAGCGTGGGAGAACGTGCGCGGCGAGGCCTTGTCCCACTGGCAATCAGTCGATCTCATCACGGAAGTGGCGGAGACATGGACTTGAACAACGCGCGATGGCGCAAGAGCAGCCGCAGCAGCGGCAACGGCGGTGCCTGCGTCGAGGTCGCCGACAACCTGCCCGGCATCGTCGGCGTACGCGACTCGAAGGACCCGACCGGACCGGCGCTCGTCTTCGCGCCGGCGGCCTGGCGCGCGTTCGTCGCCCGGGTCGCCGAGCGGGCCTGACCCGAGCCTGAGCGGGAGCGCCCGGCGCTGACGGGACAAGGCTCCGGCCAACACGGGGCGGATGGCCGACGATCCGGCAGGTACCGTCCGGTGATCCGCGGCGGCACCGGATCCGTCGTACACATGTTCCATCCACAGGCCGTGGATGCCGGAGGGCTCGGATGAGTTACCAGCTCAGCGCGGTGGTCGCGGACGTCGAGCTGCTCCGCGAGCAGACCGCCGAGCTGGACCACGCCGTCCTCGCCGCGCTCCGGCAGGACTTCGCGCTGCTGCCGGTGACCCCGCAACTCGTGCAGGAGCTGACCGGCAGGCTGCCCGACTTCGCCACCGACGAGCCGAGCGCGGAGCAGCCGTTCCAGTTGCTCCTCTCGCCGACGCTGGCGGAGCTGCTGGCCCGCTGGTCACGGCGGGGGCCGGTGGCGTACCTGGAGGCGGAGTTCGCCGGGGGCCTCCGCTACCAGTCGGCGGTGGTGTGGCTGGGTGGCGAGGTGAGCTGGGGGCCGCGGGTCGACCGGCTCCTCGACGGGCCGCGTGTCGAGTGGCCGATCAACTCGGCGCTGGCCCGGTTGGGCGCCGAACCCGGTCCGTGGATCGACCCCTTCGCCGAGCTGGGTCTGCACCTGGAGCGGCACACCGACGGCTGGCTGGTCCACGGACGGCGGGGCCTGTCCGCCGACTACTGGGACGAGCTGGCGGAGGAGTGGGAATACCGGCAATCCGGCGAGGAGCAGCAACCTGAGCGGCGCGGTTCCGTTGGGGACTGGGGGATTCCATGAAATTGCGGCAATTCGTATTCATTGCCACGCTGCTGACGGCTGCCTCGATCTCGGGGAGCGGTGTCCGTCCACAGGGGGCGGACGTGCCGGCTCGCCCGGTCGGCGACACCGAGGTGGTCCACCTGAGCGGCTTGGCCGAGATCGAGTTCGGCGACACCGAGCAGGAGCTGACCCGCCGGGGTGTGCTGCGCGCCGAGGTCGACGCCTGCGGGCCGACGCTGGCCGGGCACGGGGCGGCCAGCCCCATCTTCGTGGATGACCGGCTGGTGCTGCTCTGGCTGGACGACCCGATGAGCACTCCGGAGGGGATCACCGTCGGCACGCCGGTCGACGAGGTGCTGGCCAACTACCCATCGGCGGTCCGGCTCGACGCTCCACAACGGACGTACCGGTTTGACGGGCTGCTCGCCCGCGACGGCGACCGGGCGTACCTCTTCCTGCACGACGGTACCTCGGTCCGGGAGATCATCGCCGGGTACGCCGACTGGGCCCGCCGGCTCTTCGACGAGGGCTACGGCCCCTGCTGACCAGCGGCACCGACGGCAAGTAAGGCGGATTGTCGAAGATCGGCTTCCGTGGAATCATCTCCTCGCCCGCGGGGTCGCCGCGCGGCATCTCATGGGGGAGTTGATGTGAGAACAATCCTGTCCGCCCGCCCCGAGAATCGGCCGAGCAGGGGATTCCCCCGGATCGCGCTGGTCGCCGCGGCCGTGCTGACCGTCCCGGCGTTCCTGGTAGGACCGTCGGCCGCAGGCGTCAGCGAGACGACGCCGACCGCGGCCACCGCCCGTTCGTCCACCGCCACCGCCACCGCGCCCGCCGGAGCCGCAGCCCCGGTGTCGTCGCCGGCCGCCACCGCGACCGCCCGGGCATCGTCGCCGACCGCCCCGGCCCGCGCCGCGTCCCCCACGCCCACGCCCACGCCCACGGCGTCGTCGACGACGGCGGCCGGGCTGACCACCGAGCAGACCCGTACCCGGTCGGCCACCATCACCCCGGCGCCCCGGAAACCCCGCTCGTTCTGCGGCGGCAAGCTGGCCTTCGGCACCGTCAACAACTGCGGGCTGATCATCGGCCAGGCGCAGGACAGCTGGACATTCACCACGACCGCCGACTCGGATGTGCTGTACCTCCAGGTTGTGGAGCTGTCCGGGGTCAGCCTCGCCATCCGGGTGAACCACCAGGACGGCTGGACGGCCTGCGAGCTCAGCGCCTACCACGAATACCTCGACCAGTGCCGGCTCGGCCCTGCCGGCGCCTACACGCTCACGGTCGGCATCAAGGGCGGCAGCGGGAAGGGGGGCTACACCCTTTCGGCCGAGTCGAGGCGGACACCGTCAACCTGCGGACAACTGCCGGCGGACGCCTTCTCGTGGGCGTCGGCAGGAGTCAGCGGCACCCTCTCGGCCGGGTCGGCCGCTCGGTGCTTCACGTTCGACCAGCCCATCGGCAGCAAGCTGTTCATCGCCGAGCCGCACGAGCGCGATCGCACCGGCCTGCGGGCGGAGATCACGGACGCGCGCCACCAGCAGCTGTGCGAGTCCCACTACGCGTACTTCGACTGCACGCTGAGCTCGGCCGGGCCGTACCGGATCTTCATCCAGCACATCGACGGCAAGGCGACGGCGTACAACCTCAGGCTGCCGCGCATCTCCCAGGCGGTCGGCTGCCCGACGCTGCCGCTGGCCCCGTTCGGTGACCCCGGCGCGGCCGTCGGCCGGGGCCGGCTGGAGCCGTACGAGCGGGCCTGCCACTCGTTCACCACCACGACCGCCACTCAGGTCATGGTCCGCATAAGCCCGTCCTCACTGGACTGGAGACTGTACGACGACGCGGGGCGGTACATCTGCGACCAGGGTTCGGTGGAGTACTGCGACCTGCCTGCCGCGGGGCGGTACACGCTGCTGCCGTGGAGCGGCAGTTACTCCACGGCGCGGGACTACCAGGTGGGGGTGACCCCGCTGCACCGCGTCGACGGGTGCGGGGCGAGCACCGGCACCTCCTGGGACCAGCCGACCCTGCAGGTGCGGCTGACCTCACCGGTGCAGGCAACCTGTCATCCGTTCCAGGGCAGGGCCGGCGACCGGGTGGTCGCGTACACCGGGCCGGTTGAGACGATCGAGTGGCTGGTCGACCAGAGCGGCACCCGAATCTGCACCAACTGGTCCCCCAGGGACGGCGGCTGCGTGCTCCCGGCCGACGGCACCTACCGGATGATCTGGTCTCCGTCGCGGTGGGTCTCCGACAGCCTCGATCCGACGTACCAGGTGCAGATCCGGCGGCTCACCGACGCCGCCGGCTGCCCCACCCTCGTACCCGGCAGCTACGACGCCGCGCCGGTGCTGACCGGCATCCGCTGCCGCGCGGTGGAGATCGCGGAGGCCGGCGACTACCGGCTCCGCACCGTCAACGCGACCAACAACGCCGTGTCGAGTTGGATGTACGACCGCGAGGGCCGGACAATCTGCCTTCCCGACCGCTGCACCTTCCCCACCGCCGGCCGGTACACCCTGGTGTTCGAGCCGCAGGGCGTGGTCGAGAACCACGTCGAGCACGCCGCCGCGCTCCTGCCGTGGGCGCCGTCGGGCTGTGCCACGGTGTCGGACACCGGCTGGCGGGACGCGTCGCACCGGGGCGCGTTCCAGGTCGCCGGGCAGGTCAACTGCCTCCAGCTGACCAGCCCGGCCGGCTCCCATATCGCGCTGTCGGAGCCCGTCGAAAGCTTCTATGACCGGCGGACGGCGACCAGGGTGGTCGACGCCACCGGGGCCGAAGTGTGCGACTCGCCAAAGGGGTACAGCTGTGAACTGCTCGGGCAGGCACCCTTCTTCGCCCTGATCGACAGCGTCATCAACAAGCCCACGGCCACGTACGCGATGGCCTTCTCCCGGGTCGACGGGCCGCCTGCCTGCCCGGCACTCCCCAGGGACGTGGAGACCGCGGTGACCACCGGGGCGGACCGCTTCGTGGCCTGCTTCTCCATCCCGGCCGACCAGCACGCCGCGATGGAGAGCTTCACCTGGAAGCGCATCGCCGGCACCGGAGTCGCCGATGTGTCGGTCTTCGACAGCCGAGGCCCCTGGGTGTGCGGCCGCCAGGGCGGGCTCGAAGCCGAGGCCACCCGCACCTGCAGCCTGCTGGACGCCCCCGTGACAGTGCTGTTCGAGACGGACGGGAAGGATGCCACGTACCGGCTCACTCACCGGGACGCCAGCGCCCCGACCACGTGAGCATTGATGGGCCGGCCCTGCGGGGCCGGCCCACCGACCAGGCCGTACACGCGAAGAACGCCCGGCCGGTCCTCAGGGACCGACCGGGCGTTCCGCATTTCACGAGCGGTGGCGGCAGGATCTGCCGGTGGTCGCCGCCTGGGCGATCACCGTCGCGGCGCGACCCCGGCCGCAGGTTGCCGCGTCGTCGCGGTGGTGAACAGGGAGACCTGCACGGTGACGGACCGGCTGGACGCCAGGTGGCCGGCGTCGCCGGGGAAGGTGACGGTGTAGGTGTTGGCCCCACCGAAGCGCGGCGTGTCGGTGAAGGAGAAGGTCCCGTTCGCGGTGGTGGTGACGTTTGGCAGGACGTGGGTGCCGAAGCGGTCCCGCTTCGCCACCTGGAGCGTCCGGGGCGACGACACGGCGGCACCGGTGAACGCCAGCGTGCCGGTGACCGTGACCTTCGTCCGGTACGTGCTGGTCGGCGCCGACAGGGTCAGCGAGGATTCGGCCTTCGTGAAGTCGGTCAGCAGCCGCAGGGTTGGGTTGGTCCCGGTGTGGTCGGTGGTGACGGCGTAGAGCGTGCGGTTGTCGGCGCTGACCGCGAGGCCCTGCCGCTCGACGTGGGTGTCCGTCGGCAGCTTGTAGCTGCGCACCAGGCTTCCGTCGAGCCGCTCGACCCGGATCGTCGAGGACGTCTCCGCCGACCTGTTCGTGTTGGCGACGATCACGAAGGAGCCGTTCGGGGACGTCGTCACGGCGGTCGGCCAGGTGCCGGACGGGTACCCGCCCGCCGCCGACAGGTCCGTCGTCGAGAACCCCACGTGCTGGGTGGCGGCCGCCGTCTGGTCGCCGTTCAGAAATGAACAGCCCAGGATCACCCTGCTCGCGTCGGGCGTCAGCGCGGCGTCGTGCAGGCCGGTGCAGGTGTCCGACGGCATGGACGCGACCAGCGCAGGAGTACCGGACGAGACGTCGTACACGGTCGCTCTGCCCGAGGAGGGGGTGGTGACGGAGGACTGGTCCGCCACGAAGAGCAGATCCGGGTCGGCCGGGCTGCTCCGCAGCAACGGGGGCCGGACGAACGTGCCGTTGAGCGGCAGGCCGAGGGCCACGACCGGCGCCGCTCCGCGCAGGTCGAGCGAGCCCAGCAGGCCCTTGCCGTACGTGCAGCCGTACCCGAAGTAGAGCTTCCCGCCGGCGGGCGCCAGCCAGGTGGGACAGGTGCCGGCGCCGATGCTGTAGCGGCGTGTCTCGGTCAGCGTCCTGGTGTCGATCGCGGCGATGGCGCCCGCCTGGATGAGCGCCACGTGCAGCGTCGCCCCGTCCGGGCTCAGCGCCATGCCGGAGGCGTCCGGCAGGTTCGCGATCGTCGTCTGCGAACCGCCCACCAGGTCCGTCACCCGCACGCCCGACCCCGTCCGCCCGGGGCTGAAGAAAAGATGCCCGCGCGCCGAGTCGACGACCATCTGCGAGTACGTCGTGATGCCGAGCCCGACCGTACTGTCGGCGTGCGCCACGCCGGAGCTCAGCGGCGATGCGACGCCGAGCGTCGCGCCGAGCGCCACGACCATGAGGCGTGCCAGCTGCTTGACCCGCACGTCCCACCCCCTTGAGACCAAGATCCACGGTTACGTGCGGAGCAAGCTTAGAGGCAGGCACGGCTCGGCGAGGCCCCCGGCACCGCCGGGACCGCTACCGAGCCGAAGGCAGGAAGACCGGCCTGCCGGATCAGTTGACCTGTTCGTGGTGACGGCAGTCGTGGATGGGACGACGGGACCGGAATGACGAAACGCCCGGCCGCGCGCGAGGAGCTGCCGGGCGTTGTCGTGCGGGAAGGGGCGTCAGTTCCTTCCGCCGCCGCCCTGCGGTCCGGCGACCTGGGTGCCGTAGTGCATGGGCCAGATCCGGTCGGTACGCAGGCTCGCGCCGCTCCACGAGACGAACTGCGGTACGAGCCCGCCGGTGGACCCGTGGAACGGAACCATCGAACCGGACGCGTACCCGGCGGTGTCGCCGGCCACCTCCTCCCCGGTCGACGTCACGACGGCGTCCAGCGGGCCGGTGCCGTTGAGGTTCAACACCGCGACCGACGCGCCGAACTTGTCACCGCGCTCGACCGTGCCCGGGATGTTCGGGTGGTTCTGGTCGAACGCTTGGGCGCCGCTGCCGGTGATGCCCGAGGCGGAGCCCTTGAGCAGGGTGACCACCCCGCCCTCGTCGGTCGGGCCGACCTCCTCGCCCGGCGAGCCGACCAGCACGTCCGCCCTCCCGTCGCCGGTCACGTCGCCGGTCGCGAGCGACGCGCCGAAGCGGTCGTAGCCCTCGGGCTCGCCCGGCACGCCGGCGGTGCGCTGCGTGACGATCCGGACCGCACTGCCGGACAGACCGGCGGTCCGCCCCGTGAAGACCGCGATCAGACCGCCGTAGATGTCCGGCGTCTGGGCGCCGGGCGCGCCGGCAACGACCTCGCCCAGCCCGTCGCCGTTCACGTCGCCGATGGCAAGCGTCTCGCCCAGGTTCCAGGCGATGGTGTCGGGCTGGCCGGTCGCGGCACGCACCGCCGCTCCGGTGGCCGAGGTGGCGCCGGTGGACGACACGCCACTCGGCGAACCCCACATCAGCGTGACCATGCCGCTGCCACCCCAGAACGTGCCTTCGTTCTCGCGAAGAGCGCCGATCACCAAATCGTTGTAGCGGTTGTTGTTGACCTTCCCGATCGCCAGCGAGAAGCCGAAGTAGTCGTCGCGCTCGGCCGCACCCGGCACCCCGGCCTGATCCTGTTGGAGGTACTGGGCACCGGTGGCCGTCAGGCCGGTCGCCCCACCGAAAAGGACGGTGACCGCACCGGCGCCCGGCTTGCCCCCGATCCCCTCCCCGTACGCGCCGATGGCGAGGTCCTCGCGGCCGTCCCCGTTGATGTCGCCGGCCGCCAGCGTGGCGCCGAACCGGTCCTGGTTCTCCGCCGTGTCCGGAACACCCGGTGAACTCTGGCTGAAGTGCTTCGCCGCATCGACCACCAGGCCGGCACTGCTACCCGGGATGACCCAGACCCCGCCGGCATAGGTCTTGTTTCCCGGATCCAACTCGCCCATGGCGCCGATCGCGAGGTCGTCGTACCGATCGCCGTTGAAGTCCCCGGCGGCGAGCGCCCACCCGAAGGCAGTGCTACCGCTTTCCGGCGTCGCGGCACCGATGAGGTAGTCGACCTGCGGCGCGGACGAGTACCGCACCACGACCACGCCGGTCGCCCCGTACGGCAGGTTGGTGTTCAAGGGGTCGCCGGTAGCGGCGATGTCGTCGACGCCGTCGCCGTCGAAGTCGGAACGGGTGCCGCCGGTCCCCCGCATCGGCGTGGTGGCCTTCGCCACCCGGTGGTGCTGCAGCACAACGCCTTCCCGCGTGATGACTCGTACGTCGTCCGACGCCTGCGCGGGGGCACCCACCGCCAGTCCGGCCAGCACGGCCACCAGCGATGCACTCGTAGTTCTTCGACCCACCAAAACCCCCGATCGTGGTCAACTGCCCCGACACCGTAGAGGGATGGACGATCGGCGATAACTGGGCGAACGGGCGGGTCGGCCGCCGACCGGCCGGTACCGTCCGCCGATCGGTCGATGCGCGGCGACAGCGACGCGAAGGCGCGGGTCGTGTTCAGCCGAGCCGGCCTCGGTCGCGGGGCGGCAGGGGGTCGTCGTAGGCGCCCGGCGGACCGGTGTAGCGCTCACCGTCGAGGTACGGCAGGGCGTTCGCGGTGCAGCCGTGCAGGCCCAGCGACTGCTGCTGCATCACCGGTGCCGGTCGGCCCCGACCCGGGCACCGCTCGTGACCCATGCCGAGCCGGTGCCCGACCTCGTGGTTGATCATGTACCACCGGTAGGTGGCGAGGCTCGCGCCATAGTGCGGCACCCCCTTCACCCAGCGCGCCACGTTGAGCACCACCCGGTTTCCGTTGCGGCAGGAGGTGTAGCCGTCGTGCAGGTCCTGGCACAGCTCGTCCCGCGTGCCTGGGGTGGCCAGGTAGATGGTGAAGTCGGCCGGCTGGCCCCAGCCGACCCGGCGCAGCCGCAGCGTCCCGCCCGCGGTCCACCCCTGCGGGTCGTTCAACGTCCTGCTGACCTCCGCCGCGAACTCGGTCACCGGCAGGCCCTGGATGTCGCGCTCCACCGCCACCCGGTAGCGCAGCAGCCGCCCGGTCCCGCCAGACGCCGGTGTTTCCGCGGCGCCGCGGTGCCACCGGTTGCCGCCGTCAGCCGGATAGCTGACGGCGGCAGCTCGTGGCCGGGCGGTCACCGGTGGCGGTGCGGGGGTGGTCGTGGCCGCCCCGGCGGCCGGGGCGGGTGGCTGACCAAGCGCCGGTCGCGTGCAACCGGTCGCCGCGCTGAGCAGCAAAGCTGCCAGCGACAGTGCCGCGCCGGCGGCGCGGGTCCGAACCGTAGTCTTCGTCGTCATGCGTCTCCCCTCGCTGCGCAGCGCCGGCCGGTCGTGCGCAGCGAGGAGGACGGGTGGCCCGGCCAGAAAGTTGATCTCGCACGGACTCAACCTTTCACCCGTCCCACCCGTCCTGTCCGTCGTGGGATGCGCGAAGGACGGGCGATGCGGGCAGGGCGGGCATGGCCCGGGGTGACGCGGAGTTCGTCGAGTTCGCCCGGGCGGCGTCCGGTCGACTGGTGCACGCCGCCTTCCTGATCACCGGCGACCACCACCTGGCCGAGGACGCGGCGCAGACCGCGCTGGTCCGCACCTACGCGTCCTGGTCCCGGGTCCGCGACAGCGACGCCTACGGTTACGCCCGGACCGTGATGGTCAACCACCTCGTCGACAGCTGGCGGCGCCCGATCCGCGAGTACCCCAGCGAGGAGATCCCGGAGCAACCTCGGGGCGACGTCGCGGACGAGGTCGCCACCCGACGCTGGTTGCTCGGCATCCTCGGCACGCTCAGCCCGCGCGAGCGCGCCATCGTCGTCCTGCGTTACTACTTCGATCTGCCGGAGCTGCAGGTGGCCCACGAACTCGACGTCTCGGTCGGGACGGTCAAGAGCACCAGTTCCCGCGCCCTGGAGAAGCTGCGCAAGGCCGGCGCCGGGGCGTCGGCGACCCACGGGGCGCGCCGATGAACGAGACGGACCAGCTCCGACAGGCCATGCGGGCGACCGAACGGACCGGGCGGGACGCCCTCGACCTGACCACGATCATGCGCGAGGGTCGCCGCCTGCGTCGCCGCCGGCGGCTCGCCGGCCCCGGCGCGGCGGCGGTTGTGCTGGCGGTGGTCGCCGGCGTCACGGCCGCTGTGCAGCAGGCCGGCCCGCCGGAGCCCCAGCGGCCGGATGCGCCAGCCGTCACCGCACCTGCCGTCCACCCCTCGGCGGACCCCACACCGAGCCCGGAAGAGCCGCCACCGGTCCCGGTCGGTCGCGTGGTGGACAGCGGGATCCGGTACGGCGCCGACGAGCGGGTCTTCTACTTCGTCGCCGTCGACCTACCCGACGTACCCGGGGTGACGATCGGACTGGTCGCCGGCCGCCGCTCCGCCGACGGCAGGCTGACCTCGGACTTCCTGGTCAACGACGTCGAGGGCAACGATCGCCGCCCCGGATTCCACCAGATCGGCTACGACCAGTCGGGACCCGGCCCGGACCGCAACCCGGTGCCCACCTTCGGATACTTCGTCGGTCCTGCGAAGCGCATCGTCGGCACCGTCGACGGCCGTCAGATCGACGCCCGGCTGGCGAAGTGGAGCGCGGACCCGGCGGTGGTGATCTTCTGGTTCGACCCGCAGCAACTGGCTCCCGGGGTACGCCTGGACGGCATCGTCGCCGACGACGCGCAGGGCCGGAGGCTCTGAGAGACCGTCGGGTAACCGGTTGAGGACTGAGGGTTATAGCGAGACGCGCCGATTGGCGGTGCTCGACAAATAGATCATCCCCGCCATGATCGCGATGTGTGTGCAACAGAGATCGTGGCGGGGATGATGCCCGCTCATGTTATCCGTCGAGTGTGACTGACGCGATGTGGGCGGTCCTCGCCCCGCTGATGCCGGTGCGTGAACTGCGTAAAGGCGGTCGGCCGCGGGTCTACGGCGATCGGTTGATCCTGGACTCGATTTTCTA
>NZ_JAGPYL010000294.1:0-404 GCF_018070095.1 Micromonospora sp. U56 | reverse complement strand
GGCGAGCCTGGTGGATGCGGCACTGGCTGCTGGGCACCACCTGTATCCAGACCCTTGAGGTCTTCGAACGCCGCGAGCCTGTTCTGCTGATCAGTCACGACGCGGACGACGGAGTCTGGCAGCTGATCGGGCCCTCCGACGCGGACCCCAGCACCGGCAAGGTCGGGCACCTGCACCATGCCGTCGACGAGGACCCCAGCCTGATCGACGTTCTTCTCCTGCCGCCCGGGCGCAGCGCGGTACGCGCGGGCGTCGTCAAGCACTGGACCGGCCACCTCTAACCCCAATGCCGTTCAGTTAAGGGGGTGGGTTGGTTGTCAACGCCGTCGTGTTGAGGATCTTGATGGCGATGGTGTGGTGGTAGTTGGTGCGGTCGATGGCGCCCTTGGCGCGGTGTTTGGAGA
>NZ_JAGPYL010000042.1:0-46445 GCF_018070095.1 Micromonospora sp. U56 | reverse complement strand
GGTCGTGGACCTGCCCGTGCGGGGCCGCCCACGACCGGGACGTCAACGCGGCCAGAAACATACTCGCGGCGGGACGCGCCGAGAGCCTAAACGCCTGTGGAGCGCAGGTAAGACCGGCACCCCTGCCGGCACCGCGCCGAGAAGCAGGAATCCGCCCCGACGCTGTGCGGTCCACGCGCAGCGTGGAGGGAATCTCCGGCCGTCAGGGCGGAGAGATCGTCAAGTCTTCTACAACATTGCCCCGGGCGGCAAGGGCTACCTGCTCTGCCTGACCAGGAAGGCCTGACCGGCCGGGACCACGAAGGCCGGATCGGCCTCGGCGCGACCGTCGGACGGCGGCGCGGGAAGCCCCCGCGCCGCCGTCGTCGTACGCCGGTTCACCATGCGGTGAACGGGAGGTATATGCCACTGTTCTCGCGTCTTCCCGGCGCGCTCACGGCGTGGCAGGCTACCGGCACGTAGGACCACTGGGCGACCAGCCAACGATGACTGACCGCTAGGAGGACGGCCGATGGGCGAGATGGTGAGCTACGCCAGCAACGGTGGGGCGAGCGAGGGGTATCTCGCGATACCCTCCGGCGGTGCGGCCAGCCCCGCGGTCATCGTCATCCAGGACTGGTGGGGTCTGGTGCCCCACATCCGGTCGGTCGCGGACCGCTTCGCGGAGGCGGGCTTCGTCGCCCTCGCCCCGGACTTCCGGCACGGTCAGCCGGCCAGCAAGCCGAGTGAGCCCCGGCAGATGCTGAACAGCGCGCAGATGGACGAGGCGGCGGCGGACATCGCGGTCGCGGCGGACTACCTGGCCGGTCGTCCCGAGGTCACCGGCAAGGTCGGCTGCGCGGGTTTCTGCGCCGGAGCCAGCCTGGCCCTCTGGGCGGCCACCCGCTCCGAGCGGATCGTCGCCACCGCCGCCTTCTACCCGCGGCTGCCCTGGGAGGCGATGCGCGCCGAGTGGACCGACTACGCCGGCAAGGCGGCGGTCATCCACTGCTCCGAAGCGGACGGTCTCTCCGCGGCGGACGGCGTACAGACCGTCCGCCGGGCCATCGAGACGGCCGGCGGCACCTGTCAGACCCACGACTACCCGGGCACCGCGCACGCGTTCTTCAACGAGGACCGCCCGGAGAACTTCGACCAGCGGGCCGCCGCCACCGCCTGGGCACGCACCCTGGAACTCTTCCGGGCCAAGCTTGGCTGAGCCCCGTACCCCCGTGGAGGTGGTCGCCCGCGCCGCGCGGGCGACCGACCTGGCCGACCTCGACGGCGCGGTCAGCAACTGCTTCGCCTGCCCGCGCCTGGTCTCCTGGCGGGAGGAGGTCGCCCGGACGAAGCGGGCGGCCTTCCGCGAGCAGCACTACTGGGGTCGCCCGGTCCCCGGCTTCGGCACGCCGGACGCCCGGATCGGCATCCTCGGGCTGGCCCCGGCCGCGCATGGCGGCAACCGCACCGGTCGGATCTTCACCGGCGACCGGTCGGGCGACGTGCTCTTCGCCGCCCTGCACCGCGCCGGCCTGGCCAACCAGCCGACCAGCGTGGCCGCCGACGACGGGCTCACGCTGCGGGACACCCGGATCTTCGCCGCGGTGCGGTGCGCGCCGCCGGACAACAAGCCCACCCCGGCCGAGCGGGACACCTGCGCGCCGTGGCTGCACCGCGAGGTCGGGCTGATCCGGCCCACCCTGCGCGTCGTGGTCGCGCTGGGCGCCTTCGCCTGGGCAGCGTGGTGGCCGGTGCTGCGCGACGTGTACGGCGTCCGCCCGCCCAGCCCGCGACCGGTCTTCGGGCATGGGGCACACTGGTCCGGGACGGCCGCCCCCGAGCTGCTCGGTTGCTACCACGTCAGCCAGCAGAACACCTTCACGGGACGGCTGACACCATTGATGCTGGACGACGTGTTCGCCCGGGCGAAGCAACTCGCCGGGGTGGACTGAGGCTGCGTGGGGCGGTGGCGATGGACCTCGGCGTGCTGCGCAGGTGGTGGCCCGTCCTCGCGGTGACCCTCCTGCTGGCCGCCGCGGCGCTCGCCGCCGGGCACTCCTCGATCGGCGCGAGCCGCATCCCGCCCGCCGCCAAGCAACTCCCGTACGTCCCGGACTACCCCTCCGCCGCGCCGGCCCCCTCCATCCCGATCGAGCCGCGCGCCGGTGCCGAACGCACCCAGGCCGACATCCCGCAGTGGATCGCGACCGCGGCGATCGTCCTGCTGGGCCTGGCCATCCTGCTCGCCCTCGGCTACCTGGCCTGGACGCTGATCCGGGGCGCCCTGCGCCGCACCACCCGGGCCGTCCCGGCCGCCCGCGCACGGCGCACCGCCGAGGGCACCGCCCGCGAGGTGGTCGCCGCCCTCGACGCGGGCCTGGTGGAGCTGGACGATGCCGACACCGACCCGCGTACCGCCGTGATCGCCTGCTGGGTACGCCTGGAGGAGGCCGCCAATGAGGTGGGCGTGCCCCGGCGTACCGGGGACACCCCGACCGACCTGGTCACCCGGCTGCTGCGGGGCGACCCGGAGGCCGGGGTGCCCGCCATCGCCAGCGCCGACGTGCTGGACTCATTCGCCCACGTTTACCGCGAGGCCCGGTACGCCACCCACACCGTGGACGCCCGGATGCGTGACCAGGCCCGGGCGGCGCTGCGCCGGCTGCGCGGCGAACTGACCGCCCTCGCCACCGCCGCCGAGGAGGTGCCGGCGTGAACGCGCGACCCGTCGAGCCCCGGGCGGTGCGATCGTGACCGAGCGCACCGGCCTCGACGACCTGCTCACCTTCGAGGAGGAGCCGCCGCCGCGCACCGGCCAGGAGCGCGGCGGGCGGGGCCGGGCGGTGCTGCGTGCCCTCGCGGTCGCCGCCGCCATCACCGTGGTGGTCCTGGCCGTGCTGCGCGCGGTCGGCCTCCAGGTCTCGATCTGGATCGTGGTGGCCGGCGTCCTGGCGGTGCTCGCCGTCCGCCGGGTCACCGCAGCCCTCGCGCCGCCGCCCCCGCCCCGCGCCGGTGGGCGCGCCCCCGCAGGTGAGGAGCCCGGCTCCTGGAACTGGGGCGCCCGGGACGCCCTGCGGACCGCCATCAACGGGTGGGAACGGCCGCTGGACTGGTCCTCGGGCAACCAGAAGCGGTTCACCGAGCGGATCCTGCCGCGGCTGGGCGAGCTGGCCGACGAGCGGCTGCGCCAGCGCCACGGCCTGACCCGCGAGTCCGACCCGGCCCGCGCCCGCACCCTCCTCGGGGAACCGCTGTGGACGTTCCTCAACACCCCCTCCCGCCGCCCCCCGTCGCCGCGCGACCTCGCGGCGATCGTCGCCGAACTGGAGAAAATCTGATGAACGACGTGGACGGCAGCATCCCCGCCTCCGAGGTAGGCCACCTGGCCCGGGCGGTGCTGGACGCGGTCGGTCAGGTCGTGGTCGGCAAGCGGGAGTCCCTGGAGCTGGTCCTCGCCGGCATCCTGGCCGGCGGGCACGTGCTGCTGGAGGACCTGCCAGGCCTGGGCAAGACGCTGACCGCGCGGTCCTTCGCGCAGGCCCTCGGCCTGGACTTCCGCCGCCTCCAGTTCACCCCCGACCTGCTGCCGGCCGACGTCACCGGCTCCTTCCTCTACGACCAGCGCAGCGGCGACTTCTCCTTCCGGGCCGGCCCGCTCTTCACCAACCTGCTGCTCGCCGACGAGATCAACCGGACGCCGCCGAAGACCCAGTCGGCGCTGCTGGAGGCGATGCAGGAGAAGCAGGTCTCCGTCGAGGGCGTCACCTACCGGCTGGACGAGCCGTTCCACGTGCTCGCCACCGCCAACCCGATCGAGTACGAGGGGACGTACCCGCTGCCCGAGGCGCAGCTCGACCGGTTCCTGCTGCGGGTGTCGTTCGGCTACCCGCAGCGCGAGGAGGAGTGGGACGTGCTGCGCCGGCGGATGGCCCGCCGCCGCGAGGAGGCCGAGATCAAACCGGTGGTGGACGCCGCCACGCTGCGCGCCATGCAGGCAGCGCTGGAGGACGTGGTGGTGGAGGACTCCGTCGGCCGGTACATCGTCGACCTGACCGCGGCCACCCGCGAGCACCCGTCGGTGCTGGTCGGCGCCTCCCCGCGCGGCTCGCTGGCGCTGCTGCTGCTGGCCCGCGTCCGGGCGGTCTTCGCCGGCCGCGACTACGTGGTGCCGGAGGACGTCAAGGAGGTGGCCGCCCCGGCGCTCGCGCACCGGATCACGTTGCGGCCGGAGATGTGGCTGCGCCGGGTCGATCCGTCCTTCGTGGTCGGTGAGGTGCTGGAGCAGACGCCCGCCCCGGCCAGCGGCGCGCTGCCCAGCTACGCGGCCGGCCGGCCGGGGCGCTGACGACCGTGCCCACCGACGAAGCGGCGGAGCCGGCGGCGGGCTGGGCGCCCACCTGGGCGCTGGGCCGGGCGGTGCTGCTCACCGGGGTGCTGCTGATCGCCGCCGTGCTGCTCGGCCGGGTCGACCTGGTCGTGCTCGCCGCGCCGTTCGCGCTCGGCACCGCGTACGCGCTGCGCCGCCGGCCCACCGGCGCGCCGCAGCTGGAGATCCTCGCCGACGACGCGCACCTGGTCGAGGGCGGCGCGATGGCCGGCACGGTCAGCGTCGGCAACCCGGACACCGTGGCGTACGACGTGGCGGTGGTGCGGGCCCGCGTCTCGCCGTGGCTGCGGGTCGAGCGGGTCGGCTTCGGCGGGGCCGGGGTGGACGTGCGCCGCTCCGGCGGCGCGGACCGCCCCTTCGTCACCTCGATCCCCACCGGCCGGGCCGTCGACCTGGAGCTGTCCGGCACCGCGCTGCGCTGGGGGCGGCATCCGATCGGCCCGGCCGGCGCGCGGGTCGCCGCCGCCGACGGGCTGCTCGTCTCCCGCGCGGTGATCACCGACCCGGTGCGGATGCGGGTCTACCCGGAAACCGAGCAGTTCGAGGCGGTGGAGGCGATGCCCCGGGCGGCCGGGCTGGTCGGCGCGCACCACTCGCGCCGCCCGGGCGAGGGCGGCGAGCTGGCCGGCGTTCGGGTCTTCGGGCCCGGCGACCGGCTGCGCCGTATCGACTGGCGGGTCTCCCTGCGGGCCCGTCAGCTGCACGTGGCGGCCACCCTGTCAGACCGGGACGCTGAGGTGGTGGTCCTGCTCGACGTGCTCGCCGAGGCGGGCCGCTCGGGCGGGGTGAAGGGCGCCGCGTCCGTGTTGGACACCACCGTCCGGGCCGCCGCCGCGATCGCCGAGCACTACCTGCACCGGGGTGACCGGGTGGCGTTGCTGGAGTACGGGCCGGCGGCCCGCCGGCTGCGCCCGGCCACCGGCCGCCGGCAGTACCTGACGGTGCTGGAGTGGCTGCTCGACGTGCGCGCCGAGGCCTCCCCGCACGAGCCGTACGACCAGGTCTTCGGGCCGCAGGTGCTCTCCGCCGACGCGCTGGTGGTGGTGCTCACCCCGCTGCTGGACGAGCGGTCCGCGCAGATGCTGGCCCGGCTGGCGCGGGGCGGCCGGTTCGTGGTCGCGGTGGACACGCTGCCCACCGACCTTGCCCCGCCCGGCGAGCGGGGCTGGGCGCCGGTGGCGTTCCGGCTCTGGCGGCTGGACCGGGACACGATGATCGCCCAGCTGCGCGAGCACGGCGTGCCGGTGGTGCGCTGGGCCGGCGCGGGCAGCCTGGACCAGGTGCTGCGCGACGTGGCCCGGCTGGCCACCGCCCCGCGGGTGGGCGCCCGGTGAGCGCGAGGAACGCAGCGCAGCGGAGTCCCGCAGTCGCGAAACGAAGGCTGGCACCGGTGAGCGCGAGGAACGCAGCGCAGCGGAGTCCCGCAGTCGCGAACGAAAGCGGGGACAGATGAACGCGGTCGCCGAGCGGGTGCGGGCGTTGCGGGCGGTTGCGAACCGGGTGAGCCTTGCGCCCCTGCTGGTGCGCGCCGGTATCTTCCTCACCGTGCTGGTCGGCCTGCTGCTGGCGTACCCGGTCGAGATGTTCTCCGCGCGGGCGCTGCTCGCCCTCACGGTGGTGGCGGTGCTGCCGGGGGTGGCCCCGCGCCGGGGGTGGCCGACCTTCGCCGCCCTGGTCACCGTGGGCGGCTGGCTGCTCGCCTCCGCCGGGTACGACCGGCCGATCGCGCTCTGGCGGCTGCTCGCCGTGGCCGCCGCCCTCTACCTGGCGCACACCCTGTGCGCGCTCGCCGCGGTGCTGCCCTACGACGCCGTGGTCGACCCGGATCTGGTGCTGCGCTGGCTGAGCCGGGCCGGCGTGGTGATCCTCGCCACGGCCGTGGTCGGGGTGATCCTGGCCTGGCTGGGCGAGATCGGCGGGGGCGCCGGGTTTCAGGCGGCGACGGTGGCCGGACTGCTGGTGGCGGTGGGGTTGAGCGGGCTCCTGGGCTGGCTGCTGCGTCGCGGATAGCGGAACGGCTCCGGGGCGTTGCGCAGGTCACAGGGGTTGTGCTCCGTCACAGAAGGGGGTCTCGGACGGGATTACCCGAGCCGCCCGGGGAAAGATAGATGACGTGAATCCGAAGCGGATCCTTGTCGTGGGTGCCGGGCACGTCGGCCTGTACGCCGCTCTGCGCCTGTCCAAGAAGCTGAGCTCCCGTGAGGCCGAGGTCGTCGTCGTCGACCCGCAGCCGCACATGACCTACCAGCCGTTCCTCCCGGAGGCGGCGGCCGGCAACATCTCGCCCCGGCACTCCGTGGTGCCGCTGCGGCGGGAGTTGCGCCGGTGCAAGGTCGTGGCGGGTGCGGTGACGCGGATCGACCACGACCGGAAGACCGCGGTGGTGCAGCCGATCAGCGGCCCGACCCGGGAGATTCCGTACGACCACATCGTGGTCGCCCCCGGCTCGGTCTCCCGGACGCTGCCGATTCCCGGCCTGCACGAGCACGGCATCGGCTTCAAGACCATCGGTGAGGCCATCTACCTGCGCAACCACGTGCTGGACCGGCTCGACGTGGCGGCCGCCACGCCGGACCCGGCGGTCCGCCGCTCGGCGCTGACCTTCACCTTCGTCGGTGGTGGCTACGCCGGCATCGAGGCGCTGGCCGAGATGGAGGACATGGCCCGGGACGCGCTGCGGTACTACCCGGAGCTCAAGCCCGAGGACATGCGCTGGGTGCTGGTCGAGGCGACCCAGCGGGTGCTGCCCGAGGTCGACCGGGACATGGGTGCCTACACCGTCCAGCAGCTGCTCAAGCGCAACATGGACATCCGCCTGGACACCCGGCTGGAGTCCTGCGTCGACGGCGTGGTGAAGCTCTCCGACGGCGACACCTTCCGCTCCGACACCATCGTCTGGACGGCCGGCGTGAAGCCGTCGCCGATGCTGGACGCGACCGACTTCCCACGTGACGAGCGCAAGCGGGTCACCTGCCTGCCGACGCTGCAGATCGTCGACGGCGACCGGGTCGTCGAGGGCGCCTGGAGCGCCGGCGACTGCGCCGCCGTGCCGGACCTGACCAAGGAGCCGGGCAACTACTGCTCGCCGAGCGCCCAGCACGCGGTGCGTCAGGCGGCCCGGATGGCCGACAACATCGCGAACGTGATCCGCGGTCGCGAGCCGGTCAACTACAAGCACAAGCACGCGGGCAGCGTGGCCAGCCTCGGCCTGCACAAGGGCGTCGCCCAGGTGTACGGCGTGAAGATGACCGGCTGGCCGGCCTGGTTCATGCACCGGACGTACCACATGAGCCGGATCCCGTCGTTCAACCGCAAGGTCCGGGTCGTGGTCGACTGGTCGCTGGCGTTCTTCCTCAAGCGTGAGGTGGTCGCCCTCGGCCAGCTGCACGACCCGCGCGAGGAGTTCGCCGAGGCGTCCCAGCCGCCGGTCGGCGCCGGCCGCCCGGTCTGATCCCGTTCACGACGAAGGCCCCCTCCCGGCACGGGAGGGGGCCTTCGTCGTGAACCGAGGGCCGGGTCAGACCCGCCAGGTCCAGGCGTCGGCGATCCGGGTGCCCGGGCCGTAGAGCTGCACCAGGGTGCGGCGCAGGCTCTCCGCGTGCGGGGCGTCGTCGGTGACCGCCACGCAGGAGGCGTCCCAGAAGTCGGCGTCCGCCCGGGCCTGCCGGCGCTGCTCGTCGCCGATCACCGGCTCGTCGCCCCGCCGGGCCACGTCGGCCAGCAGCGCCGAGGTGGGCTGCTTGTAGGTGCCCATCGCGGCGGTCCCGTCCCGGCCGTACGGGCCGATGAAGAAGCCCTCCGGGATGCCGAACGCCCCGTCGGCCGCCGCCGCCCAGCGCATTGGCCAGGGCTCCTTGGGGGTGGCGGCCGGCACCGGCACCAGCACCCCGCCGGGGCGTACGCACTCGCGCCAGTGGCCGCCGGTGATGAACTGGGGCAGCGCCGGGCGGTCGGTCGTCGGCAGGGGAGCGGGGAAGACGGTGAGCAGGGCCGCCCCCACCGCGGCGGGGACCAGCCGCCGGCCCCGGCCGGGCCGCCGCAGCGCGCGGTCCACCGCGAGCACCAGCAGCGTCGCGGCCAGCGGCAGCAGGGTCAGCCCGAACCGCATCGGCAGCGCGCCGTCGATCACCGGCAGGCCGGCGAGCAGCGCGTACGGCCCGGGCACCGCGGGGCGGGTGCCGTCGTGCACCACCTCGGGGCCGAGCGACAGCGCGCCCATCGCCAACGCGCCGGCGACGCACGCGACCACCACCGGCCGGCGCCCCAGCCAGAGCGCGCAGCCGGCGGCGACCAGCAGCAACGGCAGGCCGAGGAAGGTGTTGTACTCGGCCGGGCCGGTGGTCAGCCGGGCCGACGAGTCGCTGCCGACCACCGACAGCGGGGAGATGGTCCACCAGCTGCGCAGGTCGGCCGAGAAGTAGTGCGGGCTGAACATGCCGTCGGCCACGCCCTGCGGCCCGGCGAACTGGAACCACAGCGGGTAGCCGAGGACGAGCAGGGACAGCCCGGCGGCGAGCATCAGGCCGCCGGCGAAGCCGGGCAGCGCCCGGCGCAGCAGCTCGCGGTCGGTCATCGCGTACGCCACCGCCATCACCAGCAGGGTGACCGCGGTGAGGAAGAGCACCTCCTCGCCGATGAAGACCTGCGCGGTGACCGCGGCGGCCAGGCCCAGCGCCGAGGTGACCAGCCGCCGGCGGTCCGGCCCGGCCAGCGACGCCGGGCCGGGGTCGGCCGCGCGGAGCATCCGCACGACCAGCCAGACGATCACCGGCACCAGCCACTGGGCGGTCATGTGCAGGTGGCTGTTGGACTGGGACACCATGCCCGGGCCGAAGCCGCACAGCCCGGCGCCGAGCGCCGCGGCGAGCCGGTGGGCGCGCAGCGTACGGGTGTAGAGCAGGTACCAGGCGACGGCGGTGCTGGCGAGGTTCACCCCGGCCAGCAGAGCGAAGGTGACCGGCGCGCCGAAGAGCAGGGTGACCGGGGCGAGGAGCACGCCGAGCGCGATGACCGTGGTGTTGGTCATCAGGTTCACCCCGTCCGGGCTGTTGAGCCGGTCGGTGAGCAGGCCGAAGTCGCCGAGCACGGCCCGTGAGTCGACCGCCAGGAACCACTCGTAGAGGGTCTGGTCCTCCGGGTTGAGCGCCAGCACCCGGCCGGTCGGGTGCGGCCAGAGGCCCTGGGTGAGCCAGCCGGCGAGCAGCGCGAACGCGAGGCCGACGAGCAGGCCGGTGCGGTGCCGGGCGACGGACGCCCGCCAGCGGGTGGCGCGGGAGCCGGGCGTGGCCGGCTCGGCGAGGCCGACAGCCAGGTCGGGGTCGGCGTCGGACGCCGTACGGGCTGCGCTGGTCACGGGCTCGACCCTAGTGCGGCACCGGTGACGGGGTACGCCGGGTCGCCGGTGAACGGTTACGGTGACACTGCACCGCGCGTGTCGGCGTGCCGGTGCCGCCCGCCCGGGTGGTGGAACGGCAGACACGGCCGCCTTAAAAGCGGCTGCCGAAAGGCGTGCGGGTTCGACCCCCGCCCCGGGCACCCTCAGCTTTCCCTCAGCCCGCGCGCGGGCGCGCAGGTCGCTGGATGCGTTTACTCTTGTAGGGCACGTCGTGCGTGCGACGACCCCCTGAGGGAGGCCTGAGAAGTGAAGACCTCGAACCCGGTGCTGGCCCGGCTCGGCCAGGCGGCCGAGCGGGAGCGTTCCGCCGGGTACGCCCCGCCCGGGCAGTACGGCCACGGCCAGCCCGGTATTCCCCAGCAGTACCCGGGCCAGCCCGGTTACCCGGTGGCCCCCGCCGCCGGCACCATGTCCATCGACGACGTGGTCGTCAAGACCGTCGCGCTCCTGGGCATCCTCGGCGTCTCCGCCGCGGCCGCCTGGGTGCTGGTCCCGGACGCGCTCCTCGGCCCGGCGTGGCTTGGCGCCGCGATGGTCGGCCTGGTGCTCGGCCTGATCATCTCCTTCTCCCGGATGGCGAACCCGGCGCTGGTCGTCGCGTACGCCGTCGTCGAGGGTGCCTTCGTCGGTCTGGTCAGCAAGGCGTACGAGACCGCCTTCGAGGGCATCGTGCTCCAGGCCGTGGTGGCCACCTTCGGTGTCTTCTTCGTGATGGCCATGCTCTACAAGGCGAAGGTCATCCGGGCGACCCCGAAGTTCGTCAAGGGCATGATCGCCGTGATGGCCGGCCTCTTCGCCGTCATGCTGATCAACTTCGTGCTGGCGGTCTTCTTCGACGTCAACACCGGCCTGCGCGACGGCAGCCCGCTGGCCATCGGCTTCAGCCTGGTCTGCATCGTGGTCGCGTCGCTGAGCTTCGTGCTCAGCTTCAAGGAGGTCGAGGACGGCGTCCGGATGGGGCTGCCCCAGCGCTACTCCTGGACGGCCGCGTTCGGCATCGTGGTCAGCCTGGTCTGGCTCTACCTGGAGCTGCTCCGCCTGATCAGCTACTTCCAGGGCGACGACTGACCGTCGGAGCTCCTCGGCGCCCGCCACCGCGACCCGCGGCGGCGGGCGCCGTCGTCTGTGGGCCCCGTCGCGGCCGCACCTCGGCCCGGCCGTTTCCCCGCCGCCGGCGGGCCGCCCGGGGGAGAGTGACACCAGGGGTACTGCCCGGCGAGGAGGTGGCGGGTGCGCAGCGCCAACCCGGTCCTGGACCGGCTGGACGACAGCAGCCGGGAGCACCGGCTGCCCGGTGCGGGCGGCGCGGAGGCGGTGACCGTCGACGACGTGGTGGTCCGTACCGTCGGGCTGCTGCTGCTCACCGGCGCCACCGCGGCGGTGGCCTGGGTGGTCGTGCCGCAGGCGGTGTGGGTCCCGGCGGCGCTGGCCGGCACCGCCCTGGCCGGCATCGCGCTGCTCCTGGTCATCTCGCTGCGCGGCATCACCCACCCGGTCCCGATCATCGGGTACGCCCTGCTCCAGGGGGTGCTGCTCGGGGTGGCCAGCCGGGCGTTCGAGCTGGTCTACCCGGGCATCGTCGCGCAGGCGGTGGTGGGCACCTTCGGGGTGTTCCTCGGGATGGCGGTGCTCTACCGGGCCCGGCTGGTCCGGGCCACACCCCGGCTGGCCCGCCTGGTGATCGGCACGCTGATCGGGCTGCTCGCCGTCAGCCTGGTCAACCTGGTCTTCCGGCTGTTCACCGGCCGGCAGGGCGTGGAGATCTACAGCATCTCCGGCCAGGTCGGCTGGCTGCCGTACGCCTTCTCGGCGGTGGCGATCATCGCCGGGGCGCTCAGCTTCATCCTCGACTTCGACCAGGTGGAGCGGTCGGTCCGCACCGGCCTGCCCCGCCGGTACGCCTGGCTCTGCGCGTTCGGGCTGCTGGTCGGGCTGATCTTCCTCTACTGGCAGATCCTGCGGCTGCTGAGCTACCTGCGCCGTTGAGCGGGCGCGGGGCGGGGCCGGCCGTAGACTCGGCGGCGATGAGCGCAGCGGAGTTGGACCGGGCGGTGGAGCTGCTGGTCCGTCAGGTGGGGCACTGGCAGCAGCCGCGGTGGGCGGCGATCGCCGCGGGGGGCAATGTGTCCCGTGCCGACCTGGTGCACCGGCTGGTGCAGGAGCTGGCCAACCTCGGCGCGGACGCCGAGGGAGAGCCGCGTCGGGGCGTACCCCGGTTGGACAACGACCTGGCGCTGGTCGACCAGCTCCGGGTGGTGGCGGCCGACCTGGTCGAGGCCGGGGCGCCGGACGCGATGCTGGCCCGGGCCGCCGCCGAGGTGGCGGCGACCCGCTCGGCGCTCTGACGCCTCACTTCCTCAGCCAGCGGCGTGCCTTCCGCCGGCGGGCCCGGTCCCGGGCGGCGGGGATCGCCCGCAGGTCCCGATCGGCCGCCGTGGCCTGCCGGGCGTGCAGCAGCCCGTAGGTGAAGGTGTTCTCCCCGTCGGCGTACGCGCGCAGCGCCTGGCGTCGCAGCACCTCCCGGGTGACCACCGAGTCGTGGTGCGTGCCGAGCAGGTCCTGGAGGTCCTTGAGCCGTTCCACCAGGGCGGCGGCGCGCTGCCCCGCGTCCGGCTCGCGCACCTCGACGGCGTACCGGGCGGCCTTGTACGCCTTGCGTGCCTCGTGCAGCGCGACGTCCGCCTCCTGGTTCCGTTGCCCGTCGAGGGCCCGGTCCAGCCGGTCGTCGGCGCGGGTGACCGCCCGGCGGACCCGGCGGGCGACCCACCGCGCGTCGACGGCACGGGCGGGCGGTGCCTCCAGCAGCCGGTCCAGTCCGGCCAGCAGTTCGGTGTAGCGGTCGGAGTCCAGCGTCCGGACCAGCTCGTCGAGGGCGGTGGCGAGGTCGGCGGCGAACCGCTCCGAGATGCGCGTCGCGACCGGGCCGAGGACCAGGTCGGCGGGCTCGGCCCGGACGGCGTCGGTGAGCCGGGCGGCCATCACCTGCGCGTCGCGGACCGGCCCGAGCTGGCCGCCCAGCCAGCGGAGCTCGGCGCGCAGGGCCTCGCTGCGCGGACGGTCCCAGCGGCCGCGGAAGGTGCGCAGTGTGGCCCGCAGTCGCCGGACGGCGACCCGCATGTCGTGCACCGCGTCCTCGTCACCGTGCCGGGCCCCGGGATGGTCCGCGATCAGCGCGTCGCGCTGGGTGAGGGCGTAGCGGGCGACCGGGTCCGTCGGGGCTGCGTCGGTGGCGGCGGCGAGCCGGCCGGCGAGGGCCCGGTGGGACTTGGAGACGGGAACCGGGCGGGCGCCCGCCTCGCGCAGCCGCGACTGCACCGCGTCGAGCAGCCGGTCGTCGCCGTCGACCAGCTCGACCTCGATCTCCCGCCACGCCTGCCGCTCGCCGGTGACCAGGTCCCGCCCGTCGACGGTGTCCTCGGCGACCTCCGCCACCACCCGGCCCGCTGCGTCCAGCAGCCGTCGTTCCACTCGGTGGGTGGTGATTCGGGCCGCCGGTTCGACCGCCTGCCCGCGGGAGGCGGCCCGGAACAGCCCGACCAGCTCCGCCGGCGGGTCGAGGTCTTCCGCGCCGGCCGGGAACTGGTACTCGGTCCGGGCGCCCCCGGCTGCGCCGACCTTCAGGTGCCAGCCGGCGTCGTGACCGCCGGTCCGCCGGCGCAACGCGAAGCCGCTGCGCGCCAGCCGCAGGTCCGGGGTGTCCACGTAGACCGCGTCCAGGTCGAAGGCGGTGGCGTCCGACATCGTCGCGACGCCACCGCACCCCGTCAGGTCCGGCAGCCGGAAGCCCTCGTCGGCGGAGTACTTGCGTTCCCGCTCCACCACCGTCGCCATGCGGATCCGATACCCGCGCGGACGACCGGCGAACCGGGGATCAGCTGAGCCGCTCCAGCACCATCGCCATGCCCTGGCCGCCACCGACGCACATGGTCTCCAGGCCGATGGTCTTGTCGTGCCACTCGAGGGAGTTGAGCAGCGTGCCGGTGATCCGGGCGCCGGTCATGCCGAACGGGTGGCCGACGGCGATCGCGCCGCCCATCACGTTGACCTTCTCCTCCGGGATGCCGAGCTGCCGGTAGGAGGGGATCACCTGCGCGGCGAACGCCTCGTTGATCTCGACCAGGTCGACGTCGTCGACGGTCATGCCGGCCCGCTTGAGGGCCTGCCGGGAGGCCTCGACCGGGCCGAGGCCCATGATCTCCGGTGACAGGGCGGTCACGCCGGTGGAGACGATCCGGGCCAGCGGGGTGAGCCCGAGGTCCTTCGCGCGCTGGGCGCTCATCACCACGACCGCGGCGGCGCCGTCGTTGAGCGGGCAGCAGTTGCCGGCGGTGATCCGGCCGTCGGGGCGGAAGACCGGCTTGAGACCGGCGACGGCCTCCAGGGTGACCCCGGCGCGCGGGCCGTCGTCGGTGCTGACCACGGTGCCGTCCGGCGTGGTGACCGGGGTGATCTCGCGGGCCCAGAAGCCGTCGGCGATCGCCTTCTCGGCGAGGTTCTGGCTGCGGACGCCGAAGGCGTCCATGTCCTCGCGGGTGACGTCGTACACCTGAGCGAGGTTCTCGGCGGTCTGCCCCATCGTCAGGTAGATGTCGGGGAGCCGGCCGGCCTCGCGCGGGTCGGCCCACACCTCGGCGCCACCGGCCGCGCGGGCCTTGGAGCGCTCCTGCGCCTCGGCGAAGCGGGGGTTCTCCCAGCCGCCGCCGACCAGCGCCTGCGCCTCCGGCGGGAGGGTGTCGGAGTTGCCCCGGGCGTACCGGGAGACCGTCTCGACGCCGGCGGAGATGAAGACGTCGCCCTCACCGGCGCGGATGGCGTGCATCGCCATCCGGGTGGTCTGCAGCGAAGAGGCGCAGTAGCGGGTGAGGGTGGCGCCGGGCAGGCCGTCCAGGCCCATCAGCGTGGCGACCACCCGGGCCATGTTGAAGCCCTGCTCGCCGCCGGGCAGGCCGCACCCGAGGTAGAGGTCCTCGACCTCGGCCGGGTCGAGCCCGGGGATCTTGTCCAGCGCGGCCTGGACGATGGTCGCGGCGAGGTCGTCGGGGCGGACCTCGCGCAGCGAGCCCTTGAAGGCGCGACCGATGGGGGAGCGGGCGGTGGCGACGATGACGGCGTCGCGGGACGACTCAATCGGCATGAGCCAACGTTAACTCGCCGGTAACTTGGCGCGGAAGCTGCCGGGGCGACGGGAAATGTCACCCTGCGGCGGGCGCCCGCCCGCCCGCCGCCTGCTCAGTGGCGGGAGGCGCTGGTGGCCGCGGCGGCCACCGCCGGCAGCAGGGCGTGCGCCCAGACCCGGTAACCGTCGGCGGAGGGGTGGAAGCCGTCGGGGCAGAAGGTCCCGGCGTCGGCGCGGAACACCGGCCCGGTCTCGGTGCCCAGGTCGACCACGCTGCCGCCGGCGTCGAGCACGGCCGTCGTCTGCGCCCGGGCGGTCCGCCGCCCCGACCAGCCGAGTACCTGCCGCAGCGGCTGCGCGACGGCGCGGACCGCGCCCAGGTCCGGACAGGTGCCGACCACGACCTCCACCCGCGCGTCGCGCAGCCGGCGCACCGCCGCGCCGAGGTACGCCGCGGCCTCGCCCGGCCGGCGCATCGCGGTGGCGTCGTTGGCGCCGATCAGGATCACCGCCACGTCGGGGCGCTCGCCGAGCAGCGCCCGGGCCACCTGGGTGGCCAGGTCGGTGGAGCGGGAGCCGGAGACCCCCACGCTGGACAGGTGCACCTGCCGCCCGGTCGGCCCCTCGGCCAGCAGGTGGGCCAGTTGCCCGCCCACGGTCTCGTCGAAGTGTTCGACCCCCACGCCGAGCGCCGAGGAGTCGCCCAGCAGCACCAGCCGCAGCGGCGGGGCGCCGGCCCGGCCGACCGTGGCGCGCAGCGCCAGGCCCAGCTCCGGCTGGGCGTAGCTGCGGTTGCGGGCGGCGACGGCCTGCCCGGCGAGCACCGCCGCGCCGCCGATGGTGCCCGCGACCAGGGAGAAGGCCGCCGCCTTGCCGAGCCGGAGCGCCAGCTCCGCACCGATGCCGCGTTCGGTCATGACGACACCTCCCCGTGCGGGACGTCGCGCCGGCAGGCGCGCTCCTGGCGGCGGTCGGCACGGGGCTTCGCCGCGCGGGGCCCGGTGGTTCGCTCGCTCATGCCGATCCCTCCAGTGTGGGTGAGTCGGTGGCGGGACCGGGTTGCGGCACCGCGCCGACGCCGAAGAAGGCCCGCCGGCGCAGGTGGGCCCAGCGGCCGGCCGGCCCGCGGTCGCGACCCCGGACCTGGGCGCCGCTGACCTCCGTCCCGGCGTGCCGGGCCGCCTCCTGGGCGGCCTCCGGCAGCGACCGTACCCCCTCGGCCCGGACCGGCACCGGCCTGCGTTCCGCGCCGGCGCCCAGCGCCGAGATGACGGTGGGCAGCAGCGCGGCGGCGGCCACCGCGTACCCCTCCGCGGACGGGTGGAACCGGTCCCAGGCGAACATCCGGGTGGGTTCGGCGACGAACCGGGGACCGAGCATGTCGCCGAGGGAGACCGTCCAGCCGCCCGCCTCGACCACCGCCACCGTCTGGGCGGCGGCCAGCTGCCGGCTCCACCGCCGGGCCAGCCAGCGCAGCGGCGGCTGGATCGGCTGGATCGCGCCGAGGTCGGGGCAGGTGCCGACGACCACCTCGCAGCCGGCGGCCCGCAGCGCGCGGACCGCCTCGACCAGATAGCGCACCGCCAGCCCGAGCGGGGTGCGGTTGGTGACGTCGTTGCCGCCGATCAGGATCACCGCGACGTCCGGGTCGCACTCCAGCGCCGACTCGACCTGCGGCCTGAGCCCGGCGGAGAGCGATCCCACCACGGCGAAGCGGTGCACCCGGACCGGCCGGTGCAGCCGTCGGGACAGCCCGGTGGCGAGCAGCGCCCCCAGGGTCTCCCGGCGCCGGTGCACGCCGTAGCTGGCCGCCGACGAGTCGCCGAGCACCACCATGGTCAGCGGCGGGCCGGGGCACTTCGCGCCGTAGACGCCGTCGCAGCGGGGTGGGGGCGCCTCGGCCATCGGGATGGTGCGCCGGGCCTGGCGGGCCTGACCGAGCAGCACGCCGCCGGTCGCGACGAACGCCGCCGCGGTGGCGCCCGTGCCGATCGCCGCCATCCGGGCGATCTGGCGGGCGCGGTGCCAGCGCGGACCCGGTACGACGGAACCAGCCACCCCCATACCGCCACGTTATCGCGCCGGCCCGACACGCCGCTCTCCTCGGGCTGGCCGGTTCGTGCCTGGGAAGCGCCGCTTCTGGGTACCTGTCCGGTGACGGCGACGGGCGACGGGCGCCGGCGGAGCAGGTCGCGGCGGGCTTGCGCACCCGCGTCACGCTGGTCAGGCGGAAAGGGGTCGGACGAGATGAGCAAAATGTTGAAGCGGAGCGCGGCGTTCACCGCGCTGTTCCGGGCACTGGCGGCGGGCGCCCGGGGCGGGCCCTCGCTGGGCGCCCGGCTGGCGGCGCTGCCCCGGATGATCAGGGCGACCGCCCGGGGCGAGTACGACGGCGGCCTCCGGCTGGCCATGATGACGGCGGCGACGGCGTACGTGCTCTCGCCGGTGGACGTGGTGCCGGAGCTGTTCCTGACCATCTTCGGCCTGGTGGACGACGCGGTCATGGTCACCTGGCTGGCCGGCAGCGTGCTGGCGGAGACCGAGCGTTTCCTGGAGTGGGAGGCGGGTCGCAGCTCCGTCATCCCCGGGCAGATGATCCCCTGACGGCACGTACCCTGGGCGACGAACGAAACGTCTGCCCGGCCGCCGGCGCCGGCGCCGCAACGAAGGGCACAACGAGGTGCAGTACTACGACAACGTCGTCGAGTTGATCGGCAACACCCCGCTGGTACGGCTGCGCAACGTCACCGAGGGCATCCAGGCCACCGTGCTGGCGAAGGTGGAGTACCTCAACCCGGGCGGTTCGGTGAAGGACCGGATCGCGCTGCGGATGGTGGAGGACGCCGAGGCCGCGGGGATCCTCAAGCCGGGCGGCACCATCGTCGAGCCGACCAGCGGCAACACCGGCGTCGGGCTGGCCCTGGTGGCGCAGCTCAAGGGCTACAAGTGCGTCTTCGTCTGCCCGGACAAGGTCAGCCAGGACAAGCAGGACGTGCTGCGCGCGTACGGCGCCGAGGTGGTGGTCTGCCCGACCGCCGTCGCGCCGGAGGACCCGCGCTCCTACTACAACGTCTCCGACCGGCTGGCCCGGGAGATCCCCGGCGCCTGGAAGCCCAACCAGTACAGCAACCCGGCCAACCCGCGCTCGCACTACGAGACGACCGGCCCGGAGCTGTGGAAGCAGACCGAGGGCGGGCTCACCCACTTCGTGGCCGGCGTCGGCACCGGCGGCACCATCTCCGGCATCGGGCGCTACCTGAAGGAGGCCTCCGAGGGCCGGGTCAAGGTCATCGGGGCGGACCCGGAGGGTTCGGTCTACTCCGGCGGCACCGGCCGGCCGTACCTGGTCGAGGGCGTCGGTGAGGACTTCTGGCCGGAGACGTACGACCGGGGCATCGCCGACGAGATCATCGAGGTGTCGGACAAGGCCTCGTTCGAGATGACCCGGCGGCTGGCCCGCGAGGAGGGGATGCTGGTCGGCGGCTCCTGCGGGATGGCCGTGGTGGCCGCCCTGGAGGTGGCCCGCAAGGCCGGCCCGGACGACGTCATCGTCGTGCTGCTGCCGGACAGCGGCAAGGGCTACCTGTCGAAGATCTTCAACGACAACTGGATGGCCCGGTACGGCTTCCTGGACAACTCGGGCACCGAGCCGACTGTCGCCGACGCGCTCGCCAGCAAGCCGGGCGGCCTGCCCGAGCTGGTGCACGTGCACCCCACCGAGACGGTCCGCGACGCGATCGACTACATGCGCGAGTACGGCGTCTCGCAACTGCCGGTGCTCAAGGCCGAGCCGCCGGTGGTGACCGGCGAGGTGGCCGGCTCGATCGCCGAGAAGGACCTGCTCGACGCGCTCTTCACCGGGCAGGCGCACCTGCACGACACCATCGAGCGGCACATGGCCGAGCCGCTGCCGATGATCGGCGGTGGGCAGCCGGTGAGCGAGGCGGTCGGCCTGCTGGAGAAGTCCGACGCGGCGCTGGTGCTGGTCGACGGCAAGCCCAAGGGCGTGCTCACCCGGCAGGACCTGCTCGCCCACCTCGGCGCGCGCTGACCCGACGACGTACCGCGGGGCCTCCTCCTGTCGGGGGGAGGCCCCGCGTCGTGGTACCGGGCGTCGGCCACCTCGGCGTGATCGTCTTCTCGGCGGACTCCGACCGGGACGGGACGGCTCAGCGGCCCAGCTCGGTCGGCACCGCGACCACGTCGACGAGGGCGCCCCGGCGCAGCACGGTCACCGGCAGCCGGGTGCCGATCGCCGGGCCGAGCATGAGCCGTTGCAGGCCCTGGCCGTCCCGGACCGGCCGGCCGCCGGCGGAGAGGATCACGTCACCGAGGTAGATCCCGGCCTGTCCGGCCGGGCTGCCCGGCACCACCTCGACCACCCGCAGGCCACGGCGCTGGCCGGTGCGCTCGGCGATCACCGGCGGCAGCGGCACCGGGACGCCGGCCACCCCCAGCCAGGCCCGGCGCACCCGGCCGTCGGCGATGAGGTCGTCGACGATCTGCCGGGTGGTGGCGTTGATCGGCACGGCCAGCCCGAGGCCGTAGCCGGCGACGGCGGTGTTCACCCCGATCACCCGGCCGGCCGAGTCGGCCAGCGCGCCGCCGGAGTTGCCGGGGTTGAGCGCGGCGTCGGTCTGGATGACGTCCTCGATGAGTCGGGTGACCCGGCCGTCCCGGGCCGGCAGCGACCGGCCCAGCCCGGACACCACCCCGGCGGTGACCGAGCCGGCCAGCCCCATCGGGTTGCCGACCGCGACCACCAGCTGGCCGATCCGCAGGGTGTCCGCGTCGCCCAGCTCCACCGGCGGCACGGTCGCCTCGTCCACCCGCAGCACCGCCAGGTCGGAGAGGGGATCCGCCCCGACCACCCGGAACCGCGCCTCGGTGCCGTCGCCGAAGGCGGCCGAGCCGTCCCGGGCACCCTGCACCACGTGGGCGCTGGTCAGCAGCAGGCCGTCGGTGCCCACGGTGATCGCGGAGCCGGCGCCGGCCCCGCGCGCGGTCCGCACCGACAGGGCGGCCACGCTGGGCAGCACCCGGGCCGCCACGCCGGTGACCACCCGGGAGTACGCGTCGAGCGCGGCGTCCTCCGCCCGCTCGGTGTGATCGGTGTCCATGAACCCGGCAACGCCCTCGCATCGACGGGCATGCCCCGATCAGCTCAGAGCGAACGGGGCGGGTCAGAGCGGTCGGGCGTAGCGGACCTGCGGGACGACGATCGGGCCGAAGTGCTCGTCGCGCCGGGTGCCCTCCGGCGTCCAGCCGCCGCGCTCGTAGAAACGACGCGCGTCGAGGTTCTGCGCCAGCACCCAGAGCACCGCCCGGGACCAGCCGCGCGACCGCATGGCGTCCAGCGCGTCGACCATCAGCTCGCGGCCGGTGCCCCGGCCCCGCTCGTCGGGGTCGAGGTGGATGGCGTTGAGCAGGCCGGTGGCCGGGTCGCCCTCGTCGTCCGGGCCCAGGTAGCTGAAGCCGACCAGCCGGCCGTCCCGCTCGGCCAGGGTCATCCGGTGGTCGTCACGCTCCCAGCCGAACCGCTCGACCCAGTACCGGCCCATCGCCTCGGCCGACGGGTCGGCCAGCGCCTCCGCCGGCAGGAATGAGGAGTAGGCGGCCGCCCGCGACCGCCGGTGCAGGGCTCCGACCGCCATCAGGTCGTCGACGGTGGCGGGGCGCAGCGTGAGGGTCATCCGGCCGAGGCTACCCGGCGGGGCGGGACCGGCACGGTGCTCAGGTCCTCGGCGATGACCAGGTCCCCGGCGAAGTGCCGGCGGGCCTCGTCGGCGAAGCGGCGCAGGTCGCTGTACCGCTGGGAGAAGTGGGTGAGCACGAGCTTGCGTACCCCCGACTCGGTCGCCACCCGCGCGGCCTGAGCCGCGGTCAGGTGGCCGGCCTCGGCGGCCAGGGCGGTCTCCGACTCCAGGAAGGTCGACTCGATCACCAGCAGGTCGGCGTCTTCGGCGAGGGCGTACACCGCGTCGCAGAGCGCGGTGTCCATCACGAAGGCGAACCGCTGGCCCGGTCGGGTCACGCTCACCTCGTCCCGGGTGACGCGCCGCCCGGCCAGGTCGAGGTGGCCGACGCGGAGCAGCTCCCCGACCGCCGGTCCGGCGATCCCGTACGCGGACAGCCGCTCCGGCAGCATCCGGCAGCCGTCCGGCTCCACCAGCCGGTAGCCGTACGTCTCGATGGAGTGCCGCAGCCGGCGGGCCTCCAGCGTGCCCCCGCGCAGGGTGATCCGCTGCCCGTCCGCCTCGATCGGCTCGACGACCAGCTCGGCGGTCTCGTGGAAGGAGGTGGCGTGCCGCAGCCGGGCGAAGTACTCGGCGCCGCCGGCCGGGAAGTGCACCGCCACCGGGTGCGGCACCCGGTCCAGGGAGAGCCGCTGGATGATACCGGGCAGGCCGAGGCAGTGGTCGCCGTGGAAGTGGGTGACGCAGATCCGGGTCAGGTCGGTGGCGGTTACCCCGGTGTGCAGCAGCTGCCGCTGGGTGCCCTCACCCGGGTCGAAGAGGATCACCTCGTCGTCCCAGCGCAGCACGTACCCGTTGTGGTTGCGCTGCCGGGTGGGGGCCTGGCTGGCCGTCCCGAGCACCACCAGCTCGCGCATGGACAAGGCGGCCTCCCCGCTGAGCTGACCGGTCCGGCCGGGCCGGACATGAAGCGACCCCCGGGGCTTCCGCGCTCGCGCGCGGGCCGGCTGGACTGGGCCGGCACCCCGGGGGTCGGGTGGCTGTCGTGGTTTCGCCGCACCGCTGCCACACGGTCTCGACGATGGTGCAGATGCCCGCCTCGCGGCGGACGGGTGTCACTGTCGAGGACAGCGGCTAGCGGACAGCCACCTCACGAGTCCGATTGCTATACAAGTCTGGACCACCTCCTTTCCCGTGTACGGCCACGCTATCCAGTCCCGCGGGGCACCGGCAACGGATTTCGATCACAGCCCGGACGGAAATGCGTCGGGCCCGCCCCGCCCGCCGACGGGCAACGGTCGCCGGCGGGATCAGGAGGCGTCGGCGATGCCGATCGGGCCCTCCCGGGGGCCCTCCTCGCTGGCCGGCTGCACCGCCAGCGACGGGAAGTCGGCCAGGTCGCCCTCGGGCTCGGCGTCCCACTCCGGGAAGACCAGGTCGCTCTGCAGGTAGAGGCAGAGCAGTTGGGTGAGGTGGCGCAGCCCGTCCAGGTGGGTGCGCTCGTGGCCGTGGGTGGCGTCCACGCCGAAGCCGAGCAGGGCCACCCGGGCGTGCGCGCCGGCCTCGACCGCCGCCGCCACGTCCGAGCGGTAGTAGTCGAAGACGTCCCGGACCAGGTCGACGCCGTGCTCGCGGGCGATCGAGGCGAGGTTGCGGGTCAGGTGGTAGTCGAACGGGCCCACCCCGTCGCCCATCGCCAGGGTGGCCGCGTCCTCCCGGGACTGCTGGCCGGGGGCGACCACCGCCGCGTCCACCGAGACGATCTCGGCGACGTCCGGGTCGAGGCCGTGGCTGGCGCCGTGGCCGATCTCCTCGGTGACGGTGACCAGCAGGTGCGCGGTGACCGCCGGGGTGATCCCGGCGTCGACCATCGCCTTGAACGCGGTGAGCACGGCGGCCACGCCGGCCTTGTCGTCCAGGTGCCGCGACTTGACGTACCCGCTCGGGGTGATCGTCGGGTTGGGCAGGAACGCCACGAAGTCGCCCGCGTCGATGCCGAGCGCGCGCAGGCCGGCGACGTCGTCGACCGGCTCGTCGAGCCGTACCTCGACGTGCTCCCAGCCGACGCCCTGCACGTCGACGTCGTCGTTGTAGCGGTGCCCGCTGGCCTTCAGCGGCAGCACCTGACCGGTGATCACCCGCTCCAGGTCGTCGGTGAAGACCCGGACGTGCGCGCCCTCGGCGAACCGGGCGCTGTGCGTGCCGATGGTCTTCAGCTCCAGCCGGCCGTTCTCCTTGAGCCGCTTCACCATGCCGCCGATGGTGTCGGTGTGCACCACGATCGCCCGGTCGGCACCGGTCTGGCGGGGGCCGGGCAGGCAGGCGCTCAGCGCGCCGCGCCGGGTCAGCGTGGAGGAGATGCCCAGCGCGGAGAGCCGCTCGCCGACGTACTGCTGCACGTGGTCGGTACGCCCCGACGGGCTCGGGATCTCCAACAGCTCCAGCAGCACCTGGCGCAGGTAGTCCAGGTCGATCACCAGTGGCTTCGGGCTCACGCGGCGGCTCCCGGTCCGGCCGGGCTCCAGAGCCGCTGCGGGGCGCGGGTGCCGGGGAAGAGCAGGTCGACGAAGCGCTCGGCGGTCGGCTGCGGCTCGTGGTTGGCCAGCCCGGGCCGCTCGTTGGCCTCGATGAAAACGTGCTCCGGCCGGTCCGGCGCCGGCACCAGCAGGTCCAGCCCGGTCACCGGGATGTCCAGCGCCCGGCTCGCCGCCACGCAGGCCTCGGCGATCGCCGGGTGCAGCTCGGCGGTCACGTCGTGGATGGTGCCGCCGGTGTGCAGGTTGGCCGTCCGGCGGACGGCCAGCACCTCACCCTCGGGCAGCACGTCGTCCATCCGGTACCCGGCCTCCGCGACCACCTCGCGGGTCATCTCGTCGACCGGGATGCGGGACTCGCCCCCGGTGGCGGCGGCCCGGCGGCGGCTCTGCCGGTCGATCAGCGCGGCGATGTCGTGCACCCCGTCGCCGGTCACCTGCGCCGGCCGGCGGACGGCGGCGGCCACCACCTCGTGGTCGATCACGATCACCCGCAGGTCCTCGCCGTCGCGCAGCTTCTCGATCAGCACGTCCGGGCAGAACCGCCGGGCCAGCTCGACCGCCGCGGTCAGCGCCTCGGCGGTGCGCACGCCGACGGTGATGCCGTTGCCCTGCTCGCCCCGCGCCGGCTTCACCACCACCGGCCCGACGTCGGCGAGGAAGGCGAGGTCGTCCGGCCCGCCGGTGGCGGTCCGGCCGCGCGGCACCGACAGCCCCGCCTCGGTGAGGATCCGGCGGGTGACCCGCTTGTCGTCGCAGCGGCTCATCGCCACCGCCGAGGTCAGTTCGGACAGCGACTCGCGGGTGTGGATGGTCCGGCCGCCGTTGGTCAGCCGCAGTTCCCCCCAGCGCGAGTCGGTGACCTCCACCCGGATGCCGCGCCGCATCGCCTCGTCGGCGACGATCTTCGCGTACGGGTTGAGGTCGTCGTATCCGGCCGGGGTGGCGGGCAGGAAGAGCCGCTCGTTGATCGGGTTCTTCCGCTTCACGCAGAGCGTGGCGGTGCGGTGGAAGCCGAGCCGCTCGTAGAGCCGGATCGCGCCGGAGTTCTCGGCGAGCACGGACAGGTCGACGAAGGCCCGCCCCCGTTCGTCGAGCCGGTCGGCCAGCCCGGTCAGCAGCGCCTGTCCGGTGCCGGGCGGCGCGGTGTTGAAGTCGACGGTCAGGCACCAGAGGCTGGCGCCGTTCTCCGGGTCCGCGAAGACCGTCACGTGGTCCACGCCGGTGATGGTGCCGACGATGTCGCCGGTCGCGGCCTCGGCGACCAGGTGCAGGAAGCGGTCGTTGCCGGCGTTGTCGACCAGCACGTCGACCGGCGCGGTGACCATGCCGTTGCGGGCGTAGATCCGGTTGACCGCGTCCGCGTCGTCGGCGTCGCGCAGCGGCCGGATCACCAGGCCGGGGACCTCGCCGTCGCCGTCGGTGGCGGCCGGACGCCGCTCGCCCAGCGGCAGCCGGTAGGTCAGCGACGGGTCGATGAACAGCTCGTCCGGGAGCCGGGACACCAGCACGTGCGGGTCGCGCAGGTAGATGCAGATGTCCCGGGCGCCGGCCGCCTCGGAGCGCAGCACGTCCGCCACCGCCGCCTGGTCGGTGAAGGTCTGGCCGAAGACCAGCCGCCCCCAGCCGCAGTCCAGCACCACGCCGGCCCCGTCGGTGCTGCGCGGGCGGGGCGCCGGCGTGCCGGGCGCGATCGGGTCGCCACCGGGGCCGATCCGCTCCCGGTGTCGGCCCGGCACCCGTTCCCGGTCGGTGGTCGTCACCGTGTCGGTCATGGTCAGTCGATCCCGTGGCTCTGGAGCCACATTTCCAGGAGTCCCAGCTGCCACAGCTTGTTTCCGTTCAACGGGGTCAGTTCGGCGTTCGGGTCGGCGAGCAGCGCGTCGACGTAGTCGGCGCGGAACAGGTCGCGGCGGCGGGCGGCCGGCGCGGAGAGCGCGTCGCGTACGCGGTCGAGCAGCTTGCCCTCCAGGTGGGTGAGGCCCGGCACCGGGAAGTAGCCCTTGGGTCGGTCGATCACCTCGTGCGGCAGGACCCGGCGGCCGATCTCCTTGAGCACGCCCTTGCCGCCCTGGGCCAGCTTCAGCTCGGGCGGGCAGCTCGCGGCCAGCTCCACGAACTCGTGGTCCAGGAACGGCACCCGGGCCTCCAGCCCGTGCGCCATGGTCATGTTGTCGACCCGCTTCACCGGGTCGTCGGTGAGCATGATCTGGGTGTCGATCCGCAGGCCGGCGTCGACCGCGGTCTGCGCGCCGGGCCGGGCCAGGTGCGCCGCCACGAACTCCCGCGCCGGGTCGCCGTCGGCCAGCCGGTCCGGGTTGAGCACCCGCGCCAGGCCGGCCGCGTCCCGGTCGAAGAACGCCTTGGCGTACGTCTGCAGCGCCTGCTCCCGGTCGATGCCGGCCAGCGGCGGGTACCAGTGGTAGCCGCCCAGGATCTCGTCGGCGCCCTGCCCGGACTGGACCACCTTGACGTGCCGCGACACCTCCTGGCTGAGCAGATAGAAGGCGACGCAGTCGTGGCTGACCATCGGCTCGCTCATCGCCGCGACGGCCGCCTCCAGCGGCGGCACCAGGTCGCCGGCGGCCACCTTGAGCTGGTGGTGGTCGGTGTCGAAGGTCTTCGCGATCAGATCGGAGTAGACGAACTCGTCGCCCTCCCGGCCGCCGACCGAGTCGAAACCGATGGAGAAGGTGGACAGCCCGGACTGCCCCTCGCCGGCCAGCAGCGCGACCACCAGGCTGGAGTCCAGCCCGCCGGAGAGCAGCACGCCGACCGGCACGTCGGCGACCATCCGGCGGCGCACGGCGGTGGTCAGCGACTCCAGCAGGGCGTCCTGCCAGTCCTGCTCGGACCAGGCGGCCCGCTCGGCGGTCCGGGTGAAGGACGGGTCCCAGTAGACCCGCTCGTGGGTGCGGCCGTCGGGCTCGTAGACCCGGACGGTGGCCGGGGGCAGCTTGGTGACGCCGCGCAGGATGGTCCGCGGCGGCGGCACGATGCTGTGGAAGCTCAGGTAGTGGGCGAGCGCCACCGGGTCGATGGCGGTGTCCACGCCGCCGCCGGCCAGCAGCGCCGGCAGGGTGCTGGCGAAGCGCACCACGCCCGGCGTCTCGGCCAGGTAGAGCGGCTTGATGCCGAGCCGGTCGCGGGCCAGCACCAGCCGGCCGGTGTCCCGCTCGGTGATCGCCACGGCGAACATGCCGATCAGGTGGTCGACGAAGTCGAGCCCCCACTCGGCGTACGCCTTGACGACGACCTCGCTGTCGCCGGAGGAGAAGAAGCGGTGCCCCTTGGCCTGCAACTCCTCGCGCAGCTCGCGGTAGTTGTAGACGCAGCCGTTGAAGACGCCGGTCAGGCCGGCGGCGGCGTCCACGATCGGTTGGCCGCTGGCCGCGGAGAGGTCGATGATCTTCAGGCGTCGATGTCCGAGCGCTGTCGGTCCCTGGGACCAGACCCCACTGTCGTCCGGGCCTCGGTCACTCATCGTGGCCGCCATGCGCTCCACGGCCGACACGTCGGCCCGTGAACCGTCACGGCGAAACTCTCCCGCAAGTCCGCACATGCGAGCCCATGCTGCCAGAGGTTGTTGCAGTTCGCCTGTTGAGACGATGACAGTCGGGTGACGCTTCGCTATCATGCGCCGCTACCGTCGGTAGCCACCGCCCCGGGCCGGCGGTTCCTGTGCTGCCGGCGACCTATGCCGGAAATGTGCCGGGCCTGCGGTGTGAGGAACACCGCAGGCCCGGTATCGGACATTCCGGTCGGTCAGCCGGTCGTACGCGCCACGCCGACCGGGCAGCTCAGCCCGTTGGGGCCGTGGTTGCAGTACCCGTTCGGGTTCTTCGTCGGGGCGAGGTACTGCTGGTGGTTGTCCTCGGCGAAGTAGTAGTTACCCAGCGGCCTGATCTCCGTGGTGATCTCACCCTTGCCGGCCCGGGCCACGATCGGCGCGAACGCGTCCCGCGACGCCTCCGCGGTCGCCCGCTGCTCGTCGGTCGTCGTGTAGATCGCGGAGCGGTACTGGCTGCCCACGTCGTTGCCCTGGCGCATGCCCTGGGTCGGGTCGTGGTTCTCCCAGAAGACCTTGAGCAGGTCCTCGTAGCTGATCTTCGCGGGATCGTAGACCACCTGGACCACCTCGGCGTGCCCGGTCATCCCCGAGCAGACCTCCTCGTACGACGGGTTCGGCGTGATGCCGCCCGCGTAGCCGGCGGAGGTGGTGATCACCCCGGGCAGGGTCCAGAACAGCCGCTCGGAACCCCAGAAACAGCCCATGCCGAAGACGGCGACCTGGGCACCCTCCGGGAACGGACCCCTCAGGGTCGACGGCAGCACCTCGTGCCGGTCACCGATCGGCATCGCGATCGGGCGACCCGGCAGGGCCTGGTCGGGGGTGGGCAGTTCGGCCTTCATACGGCGAAGGAACACGGTGGGTCTCCTTTCGTACTTCTGCCGCCTGCAACACCGCCGGACCCCGGTTCCTTACCCGGGGTTGGCGGAATCAGGCGGCGGCGGGCGACAGGGCGGCGGTGACCTGGTCGGCGTACCCCTGCGCCTCGGCGTCGTCGGCGTAGCGGGTGCGCGGCCAGAAGAAGCCGCGCAGGCCGTCGCCCTTTGTCCGGGGCACCACGTGGGTGTGCAGGTGCGGGACGGATTGGGACACCTTGTTGTTCATCGCCACGAACGTCCCACCGGCCCCCAGGCCGGCCTCCACCGCCACCGCGAGCCGCTGGACCAGGCCGAAGTAGCCGGGCAGCGCCGTCGCCGGCAGGTCGGTGAGGGTGATCAGGTGGGTGCGGGGCACCACCAGCACGTGGCCCTTGAACACCGGCCGGGTGTCCAGGAAGGCGACGCCGTCCGGCTCGTCGGCCACCCGGAACGCCGGCACCTCGCCCGCCACGATCCCGCAGAACACGCACCCGCTCACCGGGCCAGGCTAGTACCGGGCGGCCGGTGCCCGCTCGCACGGTGATCACAGCTCGTCGAGGTAGCTGTCCCACTCGTCGTCCGGCGGGCCCTGTGGCCCGGTCTCCCTGTTCGCCAGCCGCCGTCGGATGTCGGCCTCCCACCGTCCGGCCCAGGTCCGCAGCTCATCGATGTCCGCTTGGCTCAGCCCGTAGGACAGGAAGGCGCGTGGATCGCGTTCGTCGATGGCGCCGAGCCGGTCGGCCAGCTCCTCCAGCGAGAATCCCGCCGTGTGTCGTGCGCCGAAAGCCTCCAGGTCCTTCCAGCTCAGTCGGGCGTTCGCCGCATGGATGTCGATGAAGTCGCGATGCGCCGCCCGGTCATGCAGCGCCCGCATCTTGAGTCCGACGGCGTCGTCGAAGGCGAGAACGGGACCGATGCTCAACCGGGCCGGCGGTGCGAGCGCCTCCTTGAGCAGATCCACCTCGCACACCGCCGTGCCGGTCGAGATGACGAGTCGGGCCATTCGTGGGGTGGCCTCGATGACACGTGCGGAGAACCCGGCGTTCGTGTAGGCCGCCGCGAGCCGGTCGACCACCCGCTGAAGCGGCAGCGCGGTGGCCGTGGCGAAATCAATGTCCTGCGACGGTCGGCTCACCAGCTCGTGCGCGCACATGGCGTAGCCGCCGGCCAGCACCAGACCAAGGTCGTCGCCGGCGTTGAGGCCGACCTCGACGAGCTGGCGGTGCAGAGCGTCCATCAGGCGGTGGAGAGATCGGGCAGCCGGCGCTCCCAGAGCGCGACCAGCCGACGGGCGGTCAGCCGTCGGATCCGAGGCCAGTCGCGGCGCAGCAGCTCGGCGTTGACGTACCGGACGATGTCGTCGCGCTGCCCGCAGTCGAGCAGAAGGCAGTAGAGAGTCAGCCGTTCCCGGGGGTCGCTGACGTCGAACTCGACCGGCCCCGACCAGGCGAGCCATACCGGCAAGCTGACCCGGCCGTGCTCGGGCCCGTCGAGCAGTGCGAGAGCGGCCGGGATGCGGTCGGCCGCGCCGATCAGGCGCGAAGGCAGCATCGCGGGCGAGGTCACCGAGCAAGTATGTCCCACCCGTCCGACAGGCCGCCGCCGCGACCCGCGGCCGGGTTCCGCCCGCCCGGGCGGACCGGCGGACTAACGTCTCGGGAATGAGTCACGGCTTCGAGACGCTCGCCATCCACGCCGGCCAGGACCCCGAGGCCCGCACCGGCGCGGTGATCCCACCGATCTACCAGACCAGCACCTACGCCCAGGACGCCGTCGGCGCGCCTCGGCACGGCTACGAGTACAGCCGCTCCGGCAACCCCACCCGGGACGCGCTCCAGGAGTGCCTCGCCGCCCTGGAGGGCGGCCCGGTGGCGCTCGCCTTCGCCAGCGGCCTGGCCGCCGAGGACACCCTGCTCCGCACCGTCTGCAAGCCGGGCGACCACGTGGTGATCCCGGACGACGCGTACGGCGGCACCTACCGGCTCTTCGCCCGGGTCGCCGAGCGCTGGGGACTGGACTACACCCCGGCCAAGGTCTCCGACACCGACGCCGTGCGGGCCGCCATGCGCGCCACCACGAAGATCGTCTGGGTGGAGACGCCGACCAACCCGCTGCTCGGCATCGCCGACATCGCCGCCCTGGCCGCCGTCGCGCACGACGCCGGGGCACTGCTGGCGGTCGACAACACCTTCGCCTCGCCGTACCTGCAGCAGCCGATCGCGCACGGCGCGGACGTGGTGGTCCACTCGACCACCAAGTACATCGGCGGACACTCCGACGTGGTGGGTGGCGCACTGATCGCCGCCGACGCCGGCCTCGGCGACGAGCTGCGCTACCACCAGAACGCGATGGGCGCGATCAACGGGCCCTTCGACGCCTGGCTGACCCTGCGCGGCATCAAGACCCTCGGGGTACGGATGGACCGGCACTGCGACAACGCCGAGCGGATCGCCGCGTACCTGGACGGCCACGCCAAGGTCGCTGAGGTGATCTACCCGGGTCTGCCCTCGCACGCCGGTCACGAGGTGGCCGCGAAGCAGATGCGCCGGTTCGGCGGCATGATCTCCTTCCGCGCCACCGGTGGCGAGGAGCACGCCGTGGAGATCTGCAACCGGGCCAAGCTCTTCGTGCTCGCCGAGTCGCTCGGCGGCGTCGAGTCCCTGATCGAGCACCCGGGCCGGATGACACACGCAAGTGCTGCCGGCTCGCCGCTTGAAGTTCCCGGCGATCTCGTGCGACTGTCTGTCGGCATCGAGACGGTCGACGACCTGCTCGCCGATCTGGAGCAGGCGCTGGGCTGACCGCTGGCTGGGGAGGGTGGCCGTGCAGGACATCATGCCGACCTGGGTCGGAGCGACCGCCAAGCAGATCGCCCGGGGCGTACGCCGGGGCGATGTCTCGGCCACCCAGGTCGTCGCCGATCACCTGGACCACATCGCCCGGGTCGACGCCGACCTCGCCGCGTTCCGCACGGTACGCGGCGGGGAGGCGGTCACCGAGGCGGAGAAGGTCGACGAGCAGGAGGACCTGGCCAACCTTCCGCTGGCCGGGGTGCCGGTGGCGGTCAAGGAGAACACCGCCGTCGCCGGCGTACCCACCTGGAACGGCTCGGCTGCCTGCCGCACCCCGGTCGCCGAGGCCGACCACGAGGTGGTCCGGCGGCTGCGCGGCGCCGGCGCGGTGATCCTCGGGGTGACCCGGATGCCGGAGCTGGGCCTCTGGGCCCTCACCGACGACGAGTCCGGGATCACCCGCAACCCGTGGGACACCCGCCGCACCCCCGGCGGCTCCTCCGGCGGCGCCGCCGCCGCGGTGGCCGCCGGGCTGGTGCCGATCGCGCACGGCAACGACGGGCTCGGCTCGATCCGGATCCCGGCGGCCTGCTGCGGCCTGGTCGGCCTGAAGCCGGGCCGGGGCGTGATCCCCACCCAGCTCGGCGCGGAGGACTGGTTCGGCCTCACCGAGCACGGGATGCTCAGCACCACGGTGGCGGACGCCGCGGTCGGCTTCCAGGTGCTCGCCGGGCGCCGGGCCGACAAGCTGGTGCCGCCGCCGCGGCTGCGGGTCGGTGTCTCGCTGCGCTCCCCGGTACGCGGCATCTCGCCGGACGCCCCCAACCGGGACGCGGTGGCCGCCGCCGGCCGACTGCTCGCCGCCGCCGGCCACGACACCGTTCCCGCCGACCCGGTCTACCCGACCGCGCTCGGCCTCCAGGGCATCGCGACCTGGTTCGCCGCGGCCGCCGCCGACGTGCGGGCCGCCGGGATCGCCCGGCGTGACCTTCAGCGGCGGAGCCGCCGGCACGTCGCGCTCGGCGAGTGGGCGCAGCGGCGGGGGTACGTCCGGGAGGCCGACCGGGCCGCCTGGCGCGAACGCTCGATCAACTTCTTCACCGACCACTCGGTCGACCTGCTGCTCACCCCGGCGCTGGCCGGCCCGCCGCCGGAGGCCGCCGCCTGGTCCAGCCGGTCGTGGGTGGCCAACATGAAGGCCAACATCCGGTACGCCCCGTACGCGGCGCCCTGGAACATCGCCGGCCTGCCGGCCATCGTGGTGCCGGTCGGCCGGCGCCCGGACGGCCTGCCCGTCGCCGCGCAGCTGATCGGTCCGCCCGGCTCGGAGCTGCTGCTGCTCTCCGTCGCCGGGCAGTTCGAGATGCAGGCGCCGTGGACCAGGCACGCCCCCGGCTATCCGCGGGTCGAAACGGGGTCACCGGCCGCCGCATGATCGTCTAGCGTGTGCGCGCACCCCCTCGCCGCACCCCCTGGACGGTCCCCATGCTCTGCCAGACCTGCGGGGACGTCACGTCCCCGAGCTTCAACGAGTGCCAGAACTGCTATACCCCCCTCGGACAGCCGGCCGTCACGCCGGGGCTGGCGACCCACGCCGTGCGCGGCATCGGCCTGGCCGCCTCGATCGCGGTCGGCGTGACCGCCGCGTTCTACCTGCTGTCCGCGCTCGCCCCGGTGGCCGGGATGGTGCTGGCGAGGCAGGCCGAACGCGACGGCGACAGCGAGGTGCTCCTCGGGGCCATGCTCTTCGAGGTCGCGCTGAGCCTGCCGTTCGTGGTGGCCTACCTGACCGCCGCCGTGCTGGTCATCATCTGGACCTGGCGGGCGCGCAAGAACATCGACGCCTTCCCCGGCGCGCTGCCCGTCCTCGGTCAGGGTTGGGCGATCGCCGGCTGGCTGGTGCCGTTCGCCAACTTCGTGGTGCCCGTCCGGGTGGTGGCCAACATCGCCCGGGACAGCCTCTGGCGCCGGAGCACCCCGTGGCTGGTCGTCGTCTGGTGGGCGGCGTGGCTGGTCTTCAGCGTCGGCGAGCGGCTGTTCAGCCGCAAGAACGACCTCGAGTACACCCAACTCCCCGAGACGGCCGTCGACCCCGCGGACTTCCAGGCGTACGTGGACTACTACCAGGGCGCCCTCGGCCGCAACGCGATCCCGGCGATCGCCTGCGTGGTGGCCGCCGCGTCGTTCATCGTGCTGATCCGGAAGATCTCCGCCGCCCAGCAGGACCGGATCGCCCGCGCCACCCCGGCCTGGCCGTACGCCCCGGGGACCCCGGCGCCCGGCGGGTTCGCCCCCGGCACGCCGGCACCGGCCGGCGCGCCCGGCACGTTCGCCCCGCCGCAGCCGCAGCCGCAGCCGCAGCCGGCGCCCGCGCCGCAGGCCTCGGCCGACACGCCCCCGGCGTCGCCGCAGGCTCCCCCGGTGCCGGGTGGCACGATCGGGGCATGACGGAACTGGTCGGTCTCGCCGACGTACGGGCCGCGCGGGAACTGCTCGCCGGCGTCACCCGCACCACCCCGCTGGAGCCCTCCCGGCCGCTGAGCGCCAAGCTGGGCGGTCCGGCGTGGCTGAAGTGCGAGAACGTGCAGCGCGCCGGGTCGTACAAGGTGCGCGGCGCGTACGTGCGGATCTCCCGGCTGAGCGAGGAGGAGCGCGCCCGGGGCGTGGTCGCGGCCAGCGCCGGCAACCACGCCCAGGGCGTCGCCCTCGCCGCCGGCCTGGTGGGCGCCCACGCCACCGTGTTCATGCCGGTGAACGCGCCGCTGCCGAAGGTGGCCGCCACCAAGGGGTACGGCGCGCAGATCGAACTGGTCGGCAACACCGTCGACGAGTCCCTGGTGGCGGCGCAGACCTACGCCGAGCGGACCGGCGCGGTGCTGATCCACCCGTTCGACCACCCCGACGTGATCGCCGGTCAGGGCACCGTGGCGCTGGAGATCCTCGAACAGTGCCCCGACGTGAAGACGATCATCACCGGGGTCGGCGGCGGTGGCCTGATCTCGGGCATGGCGGTGGCGGCCAAGGCGCTGCGCCCCGACGTACGGGTGGTCGGGGTGCAGGCGGCCAGCGCGGCGGCCTTCCCGCCCTCGCTGATCGCCGGCGAGCCGGTACGCCTGCCGTCCTTCGCCACCATCGCCGACGGGATCGCGGTCGGCCGGCCGGGGGAGATCACCTTCACCCACGTCCGCAAGCTGGTCGACGAGATCGTCACGGTCTCCGAGGAGGACATCTCCCGGGCGCTGCTGATGCTGCTGGAGCGCGGCAAGCAGGTGGTCGAGCCGGCCGGCGCGGTGGGCGTGGCCGCGCTGCTGGCCGGGGTCGTCGAGGTGGAGGCGCCGGTGGTCGCGGTGCTCTCCGGCGGCAACATCGACCCGCTGCTGATGCTGCGGGTGATCGAGCACGGCCTGGCCGCCGCCGGGCGTTACCTGCGGTTCACGGTGCGCTGTTCGGACCGGCCCGGTCAGCTCGCCTCGCTGCTCACCGAGATCGCCGAGCACCGGGCGAACGTGGTCGACGTGGAGCACCAGCGGGCCAACCCGCACCTGCGCCTCGGCGAGGTGGAGGTGGCGCTGTCGGTGGAGACCCGGGGCGTCGAGCACTCCGACACGCTGATCAGCGCCCTGCGGGCCAGCGGCTACCAGGTGGTCTTCGCGGCCGAGGCGTGACACCGGCGACGGTGCCACGCCTCGGGGCGTACGCGATGGGGAACCGCCGGGTCGCGCGGACCCGGCGGGGCCGGACTCAGCCGGAGAACGGCTCGAAGCTGACCACGGTCACCTTGATGTCGGCGCCGCTCGGCGCCGTGTAGGTGCAGGTCTGGCCGGGGCGACCGCCCAGGATCGCCTTGCCGAGCGCCGACTCCGGGCTGTAGACCGTCAGGTCGGTGGTGGAGGCGATCTCCCGCGAGCCGAGCAGGAACGTCTCGGTGTCGTCCTGGTCGTCGTCGAAGTAGATCGTCACGACCATGCCGGGCGACACCGAGTCGGCGGTCGGCGCCTCGCCGACCTTGGCGGTGCGCAGCAGCTCCTTGAGGTAGAGGATGCGCCCCTCGGCCTTGCCCTGCTCCTCGCGGGCGGCGTGGTAGCCACCGTTCTCCCGCAGGTCGCCTTCCTCGCGCCGGGCGTTGATCTCGGCGGCGATGACCGGCCGGTTGGCGATGTGCTGGTCGAGCTCGGCCTTCAGGCGGTCGTACGCGTCCTGGGACAGCCAGGTGGCGGGCGCCTCGTTGTCATTGGTGGACACAGGCGTACTCCTCGATCGTGCGGAACTGGCTGACAGGTGAATTACCAAGTTACCAGTGCGGCACACCCGCGGGTGTCGTCGATCACCCCCGGCACCGCTACCCGACCCTGGTCCGGGACGTCCGCGCCGGCCGGTGGGTCAGCCGGCGGGTCGGCAGCGGAGGACCTCGCCGATGAAGGGCCGCGCGGTGGTGGCGATCCGGTGCTGGGCGGTGACCTGCCGTGCGCCGGGCCGCGCGCTCACCGCGACCTCGTCCCGACCCACCTCGGCGCCGTCGTGGGAGCGGGCCCGCAGCACGCACACCCCGGCGCCGCCCTCGGGCAGGGTGACCCGGAAGTCGACCCGCACCCCGGTGTCGGTGACGTCGGTGTAGGTGATCACCTCGGCGTCGTACGTCGGGTCGCCGTACCGGGCGTAGAGCTGCATCGCGACCAGGGCCAGCCCGGCGACCAGGGCGGCGGCCAGCAGCCAGACCAGCAGCGGCCGGCGGCGGCCCGGCTCGCGGCGGCGGCCGTACCGTCCGGGCGGGAACGCGGGCGCGCCCGGGGTGATTGTGGCGTGCGTCTCGGTCACCGGCGGGTATCTCCTGGCGTTGTTGTCGGAAGCATCGGCAAGAATGGGAGAGTTCCACGCTCCCAAGCTCGTCCTGTTGTCAAGGATGACAGGTCGGCGCCGGCAGGGTCCGGCACGGGGGAGGATTCCGGCAGGTCAGCCGGGCGGCCCGGGGTGGGCCGTCGGCCGGCACAGACGAGGAGCGCCCACAGTGGCAGAGCAACTGCGTCTCATGGCGGTGCACGCGCACCCCGACGACGAGTCGAGCAAGGGCGCCGCGACCATGGCGAAGTACGTCGCGGAGGGTGTCGACGTCCTGGTCGTGACGTGCACCGGCGGCGAGCGCGGCAGCGTGCTCAACCCCAAGATGGACCGGCCCGACGTCTGGGCCAACATCGGCGAGATCCGCCGCGCCGAGATGGACGCCGCCCGGGCGATCCTCGGCGTCGAGCAGGCCTGGCTCGGCTTCGTCGACTCGGGGCTGCCCGAGGGCGACCCGCTGCCGCCGCTGCCCGGGGGCTGCTTCGCCCTGCAGGACGTCGAGGTCGCCGCGGGTCCGCTGGTGCGGCTGATGCGCGAGTTCCGTCCGCACGTCGTCACCACGTACGACGAGGAGGGCGGCTACCCGCACCCCGACCACATCATGACCCACAAGGTGAGCGTGGCCGCCTTCGAGGCGGCCGGCGACCCGGAGCGCTACCCGGAGCTCGGCGAGCCCTGGCAGCCGCTCAAGCTCTACTACGACATCGGCTTCTCCAAGGGCAAGATCATGGCGCTGCACGAGGGCATGCTCGCCGCCGGCCTGGCCTCCCCCTACGAGGAGTGGCTCAAGCGCTGGGACGACCGCCCCGACAAGGGCCCGCGGATCACCACCCGGGTGGAGTGCGCCGACTACTTCCCGGTCCGCGACGACGCGCTGCGCGCCCACGCCACCCAGATCGACCCGGACGGCTTCTGGTTCCACGTCCCGATGGAGCTGCAGCGGCACGCCTGGCCCACGGAGGACTTCCAGCTGGTCCGCTCGCTGGTCGACAGCCCGCTGCCCGAGTCGGACCTCTTCGCCGGGGTGCGCGAGACGGCCCATGCCCGCTGACCGGGCGGGGGGCTACGCTGAAACCCCACCGCACATCGGAGAAACACCATGCTGACCGCCGCTGCCCAGGTGCTCGCGGAGAACAACTTCGGTGACACCCGCACGGGTGGTCTGGCCGGGCCGATGGGCCTCTTCCTCATCCTGCTCCTGGCCGCCGCCACCATCCTGCTGATCCGCAACATGAACGCCCGGCTGCGCCGGCTGCCCGACCGGTTCCCCAGCCAGGGGCAGGCCGACACGTCGGCCACCGATCCGGCGGACGGGACCTCGACGCAGGAATCACGGACCGACACGCCCAACGGCCACCAGCAGCACCGAAACGGCTAGTCGGAGCGTGATTCACGCCGATCCGGGTCGTCAGCCCCTGTTGCGACCACCCGGATTGGCTTAGCCTTCCGCCGGGGGGACCGAAAAGTCCCTGAGCCGTGCGCGGGAGGGGGCGCCATGACCGTCGCAGCAGCGTCCGTCCCGGGCATCCCCCGTGTGCCGGCGGACGGAGCGGGCCGGTGACGTCCGGCCGGGCCGGCGACCACGTCGACCGGCCCGATCCGGGCGGCACGCCGCCACGGGTGCTCCTGCTGATCACCGCCGTCACGCTGACCGCCTTCACGGCGGTCCTGATCGGCCTGACCGTCCCCGTCACGCTGCCGCCGGACGATGCTCTTCCCGCCGCCGCGCGGTTCGGCATCGCCCTCGCCGCGTTCGCGGTCGCCCAACTGGCTCGGCTGAGGTTCCGCACCGCCACCGGCATGGTCAGCATCACCTGGGGTGAGGCCGCGCTGATCGTCTGCCTCTACCTCGTACCGGCCGGGTGGCTGCCGGCCGCGGCGCTGCTCGGCACCGGGCTGGCCTGGACGGGGATGTCCCTGGCCGTCGACCGCCGACCCCCGCTCGAGGTGCTGCGGATCGCCGCCTCGCTGACCGCCGCCACCGCGCTCGCCGTCGCGGTCGCCACCGCGCTCGGCGCGCCGCTGCTGGCCGCGCCCACCCCCGGGCTCGCGCTCGCCCTGATCGCCGGCTCGGTGACCTACCTGCTCGCCACCGCCTGCCTCGGCGGCGCCACCCTGGCGCTGCGGCACGGCGTCGCCGTCGGCCCGCCGGTGCTCGCCGCGCTCCGGGGCAAGCTGCTGATGTTCGTCGGCAACGTCGCGGTCGGCCTGGTCGTGGTCGCCCTGGTGGAGATCGACGCCCGCTGGCTGCTGCTGCTCCCGCCGCTGCTCTGGCTGCTCCAGCAGACCTACCGGCACCGGCTCCGGGCCGACCAGGAACGGCGGGACTGGCGGGCCTTCGCGGAGGCGACCGCCGCGCTCAACCAGCTCGACGAGCGCGGGGTGGCCACTGCCGCGGTGACCGGCGCGCTGACCCTCTTCGGCGCGGAGCTGGTCGACGTCGACGTGGCCCGGGGCGACGGCCGCTGGCGCCGGTACCGGGGGGACGCCTCCGGCCAGGTGCGCGACCGCGAGGTCGGGCCGCCCGCCCGGCCGTCCACCGCGGAGCACGAGCTGGCCCGCCCGCTGACCGTCGGCGACGTCGAGGTCGGCGAGCTGCGGGTCCGCTTCCCCGCCACCGCGCCACCGAGCGCCCGCGAGCGGGACGCCGTGGCCGCCTTCTCCGACGCCCTCGCCGCCGCGCTGCACGACGCGGCCACCCACCGGGAGCTGCGGCTGGTCAGCGCGCGGTCGTCGTACGAGGCGGTGCACGACGCGCTGACCGGGCTGGTGAACCGGGCGGCCATGCTCAGCAAGGGCGACCAGGCGCTGCGGCAGCTCGCCCACGACCACCCGGTGGCGCTGCTGCTGCTCGACATCAACCAGTTCAAAGAGGTCAACGACACCCTCGGGCACGCGGCCGGCGACCAGCTGCTGCGGCTCACCGCCAACCGGCTCGGCACCCTCGCCCGCCCGGGCGACCTGCTGGGGCGCCTCGGCGGGGACGAGTTCGCGCTGCTGCTGACATCGGTCCCGGTGATCGGCGACCGGTCCGCCCCGATGGCGTACGCGCTGCGCCAGGCCCGGGAGATCGCCGAGCGGCTGGCCGCGCCGACCGAGGTGGCCGGGGTGCGGATGTCGGTCGAGGTGTCGGTGGGGGTGGTGGTGGCCGGGGCGGGCACCGCCGACCTGACCGAGCTGCTGCGCCGGGCCGACATCGCCATGTACCAGGCCAAGGAGGGCGGCGGCAGCGTCGCCGCGTACGACAGCGCCCGCGATGCCGCGAGCACCGACCAGCTGGCGCTGCTGGCGGAGCTGCGGGAGGCGCTGCAGGCCGACGACCAGTTGGTGCTGGCCCTGCAGCCGGCGGTCGACCTGGCCACCGGCGCCCCGACCGGGGTGGAGGCGCTGATCCGCTGGCGGCACCCGCGCCGCGGCTGGCTCGGCCCGGTCGACTTCATCCGCCCGGTGGAGAACAGCGAGCAGCTCGGCGCCTTCACCCGGTACGTGCTGGACAAGGCGCTCGCGGTGGCGGCCGACTGGGCTCGGGACGGCCTGGACGTGCCGATCTCGGTGAACCTGTCGGCCCGTAGCCTGCTCGACCCCCGGCTGCCGGCCGAGATCGCCGACGCGCTGCGCCGCCACCAGGTGCCGCCGCACCGGTTGGTCCTGGAGATCACCGAGACGGTGGTGATGAGCGAGCTGGAGGTGATCGACGAGGTGCTGGCCACGGTCCGCGCGATGGGCGTGCAGCTCGCCGTCGACGACTTCGGCACCGGCTTCTCGTCGCTGACCTTCCTGACCCGGATCGCGGTCGACGAGCTCAAGGTGGACCGCTCGTTCGTGATCCGGATGGCCGAGTCGCCGGAGGCCGCGGCGATCGTCCGGACCACCGTCGGGCTCGCCCACGAGCTGGGGCTGCGGGTGGTGGCGGAGGGGGTGGAGACCGCCGAGCAGCGGCTCGCCCTGGCCGAGCTGGGCTGCACCGCCGCCCAGGGCTACCACTTCTTCAAGCCGATGCCGGCCGACAAGATCGGCGCGGTGCTCGGCACGCTGCGCGAGTCGGCCGAGTCGAACGTCTTCCCGCTGCGCGCCGACGGCGCCTCCTGACCCACCGCCCGCTCGCGGGATGCGGCATGTCGCGGTGTCCGGGCGGCGGACACCGCGACGCCACAAACGGTGCCCGGGCGGCGGGTCAGGCGCGGGGGAGGACCTCGCCGACGACGGTCGGCAGGGCCGCCCAGTCGGCGGAGACGATGCTGGCGTGCGCCGCCGCCAGTTGGGCGACCCGGGCCCGGGCGGCGTCCGGGTCGGTGTTCCCCACCTTCGGCGGCACGTTCTGCGCGTCGGTCATCACCAGCAGGTAGTGGTTGGTGGCGTACCAGGAGGTGTCGATGCCGCCGCCGACGTACGCGCTCGCGTCGCCGTCGAAGACGACGAACCACGGCCGCAGGCTCACCTCGGTGTAGCGGGTGCGCGGGTCGCCGGCCTGGACGTTGTGCACGGCGGGGAACGCCTGGGCCCGGGCGAGGGTGCCGGCCGACGCCAGGCCGGCGAGGTGACGGGCGTACTCGACGTCGGTGCGGAGCGTGTCGGTGGGGTTGCCCTCCTCCACGGTGCCCGGGATCAGCTCCACGAGCACCCTGCCGGCGAGCTGCTGGCGGGTCGGCCAGGCGTCGGCCCGGGCGGCGGCGTCCAGCGAGGCGTACCCGCCGCGCAGGTCGACCGGGCGGAAGACCCGGTCGCCGAGCCGGGCGGCGAGCAGCGCGTCGAGCTGGACCGGCCCCTGCCCGGTACGGGCGCTGAAGCCGGTCTTCAGCTCCAGCTTGAGCTGCACCGGCCCGGCGTCGGGGTGGGCGCCCAGCCAGAGCCGGATGTCGTCCAGGCAGTGTTCGAGGTTCTTGTTGCGGGTGCCGGTGTAGAGCTGCGCGGCGCTGGTGGCGGCGACGCAGTTGTTGTCGTTGCCGAGCGGGTTGGAGTGGCTGACCCGCCACTGGCGCGTGAGCACGTCCGGCCAGACGTCCAGCTCGATCATCCCGGGCCGGGCGTCGAGCGCCTGCGCCAGGTAGGTGTAGGTGCCACGCTCGTACGCGTTGTGGGTGCCGACGGCCGTGGTCCCGGAGATCCGGGTGGCGGGGTCCACGGCGGCGGCTGCGGGTTGTCCGGTGAGGACGACCGCGAGCACCGCGACCGAGGTGAGTACGGACAGACGACGGGATCCGCGCATGCGTGCCTCCTCGCGAGGCCGGCGACGATCGCCGGCATGCACAGATATAAATAGATGGAAGTGAACTACGGAAGGCCCCGTGCTTGCCGCCGGTCCGACCGGCGCGGGCCCGCCCGGCTGGATATGGTCGTCGGGTGAACCGACTCGCCGACGCGACCTCGCCGTACCTGCTCCAGCACGCCGACAACCCGGTCGACTGGTGGCCCTGGAGCGCCGAGGCGTTCGCGGAGGCGAAGCGGCGGGACGTGCCGGTGCTGATCTCCGTGGGCTACGCGGCCTGCCACTGGTGTCACGTGATGGCCCACGAGTCGTTCGAGAACGAGCAGGTCGGCGCGCTGGTCAACGACGACTTCGTGGCGATCAAGGTGGACCGGGAGGAGCGGCCGGACGTCGACGCGGTCTACATGACCGCCACCCAGGCGATGACCGGGCAGGGCGGCTGGCCGATGACGGTCTTCGCCACCCCCGACGGCACCCCGTTCTTCTGCGGCACGTACTTCCCCCGGGCGAACTTCGTCCGGCTGCTGGAGTCGGTCGCCACCGCGTGGCGCGACCAGCGTGAGGCGGTGCTGCGCCAGGGCGCCGCTGTGGTCGAGGCGATCGGCGGCGCCCAGGCCGTCGGCGGCCCGACCGCCCCGCTCACCGCCGAGCTGCTGGACTCCGCCGCCGACCAGCTCTCCCGCGAGTACGACGCGACGAACGGCGGCTTCGGCGGGGCGCCGAAGTTCCCGCCGCACATGAACCTGCTCTTCCTGCTCCGGCACCACCAGCGCACCGGCTCGACGCGCAGCTTGGAGATCGCCCGGCACACCGCCGAGGCGATGGCCCGGGGCGGCATCCACGACCAGCTCGCCGGCGGCTTCGCCCGCTATTCGGTGGACGCGCACTGGACCGTGCCGCACTTCGAGAAGATGCTCTACGACAACGCCCTGCTGCTGCGGTTCTACGCCCAGCTCTGGCGGCTCACCGGCGACCGGATGGCCCGGCGGGTGGCCCGGGACACCGCCCGGTTCCTCGCCGACGAGCTGCACCGGGCGGGGGAGGGCTTCGCCTCCGCGCTGGACGCCGACACCGAGGGCGTCGAGGGGCTCACCTACGCCTGGACCCCGGCCCAGCTCGTCGAGGCGCTGGGCGAGGAGGACGGCCGCTGGGCCGCCGACCTGTTCGAGGTGACCGAAAAGGGCACCTTTGAGCACGGCACGAGCGTGCTGCGGCTCGCCCGCGACGTCGACGACGCCGACCCGGAGATCCGGGCCCGCTGGCGGGACGTCGTCGGCCGGCTGCTCGTCGCCCGGGACACCCGCCCGCAACCCGCCCGCGACGACAAGGTGGTGGCCGCCTGGAACGGCCTGGCGATCACCGCGATCGCCGAGTTCCTCCGGGTCGCCGCTCTCTACGCCTCGCCCGACGACGAGGACGCCAACCTGATGGAGGGCGTCACCATCGTCGCCGACGGCGCGATGCGCGATGCCGCCGAGCACCTGGCCGCCGTGCACATGGTGGACGGGCGGCTGCGCCGGGCGTCCCGGGACAAGGTGGTCGGCGAGCCGGCCGGCGTGCTGGAGGACTACGGCTGCGTGGCCGAGGCGTTCTGCGCGATGCACCAGCTCACCGGCGAGGGGCGCTGGCTGGAGCTGGCCGGCGGGCTGCTCGACGTGGCCCTGGCCCGGTTCGCCGCCCCGGGCGGCGGCTTCTACGACACCGCCGACGACGCCGAGCAACTGGTGGCCCGGCCGGCCGACCCGACCGACAACGCCACCCCGTCGGGGCGCTCGGCGATCGTGGCGGCGCTGGTGGCGTACGCGGCGCTGACCGGGGAGAACCGCTACCGGGAGGCGGCCGAGGCGGCGCTGGCCGCCGTCGCGCCGATCGTCGGGCGGCACGCCCGTTTCACCGGCTACGCGGCGACGATGGGGGAGGCGCTGCTCTCCGGGCCGTACGAGATCGCGGTGGCCACCGACGACGCGGTGGGTGACCCGCTGGTGGCCGCCGCCGTGCGGCACGCCCCACCGGGCGCGGTCGTGGTGGCCGGCCGACCCGACCAGCCGGGGGTGCCGCTGCTGGCGGACCGGCCGCTGGTCGACGGGCGGCCCACCGCGTACGTCTGCCGGGGTTTCGTCTGCCAGCGGCCGGTGACCTCGGTCGACGACCTGGTCGCCCAGCTCGGCTGACGCCCGGCGTTGAGCTGGCGGGCCGGCGCCCCTCGCGGCGGTGATCGCCGGCCGCCCGGATAGGCTGGCGGCGCTATGGATTCCCGTACCGGTCTGCCCGTCGTCGGCATGGTGGGCGGAGGCCAGCTGGCCCGGATGACCCACCAGGCCGCCATCGCCCTCGGCCAGTCACTGCGCGTGCTGGCGCTCGCCCCGGACGACGGCGCCGCCCTGGTCGCCTCCGACGTCCAGTACGGCGACCACACCGACCTTTCGGCGCTGCGCACCTTCGCCAAGGGCTGCGACGTGGTCACCTTCGACCACGAGCACGTGCCCACCGAGCACATCCGCGCCCTCGCCGCCGAGGGCGTGAAGCTCTTCCCGGCCGCCGACGCGCTGCTGCACGCCCAGGACAAGCGGATCATGCGGGAGCGCCTCGATGCGCTGGGCGCTCCGAACCCGGCCTGGCGGCCGGTCGCCGAGCCCGCCGACCTGGTCGCCTTCGGCGAGGAGAACGGCTGGCCGGTGGTGCTGAAGGCCGCCCGCGGCGGCTACGACGGCCGGGGCGTCTGGATGGTCGATGACCCGACCCGGGCCGCCGAGCTGGCCGCGACGCTGCTCGCCGGCGGCACCTCGCTGATCGTCGAGGAGCGGGTGGTGCTGCGTCGGGAGCTGGCCGTGCAGGTGGCTCGCTCGCCGTTCGGGCAGGTCGCCGCGTACCCGGTGGTGGAGACCGTGCAGCGGGACGGGATCTGCGTCGAGGTGCTCGCCCCCGCGCCCGACCTGCCGGAGGAGCTGGCGCTCGCCGCCCAGCAGCTCGCCATCGACCTGGCCACCGCGCTCGGCGTGGTCGGCCTGCTGGCGGTGGAGCTGTTCCAGACCGACGCCGGCCTGGTCGTCAACGAGCTGGCCATGCGGCCGCACAACTCGGGGCACTGGACCATCGAGGGCGCCCGCACCTCGCAGTTCGAGCAGCACCTGCGGGCCGTGCTCGACTACCCGATGGGGGACACCTCGCTGACCGCCCCGGTGGTGGTGATGGCGAACGTGCTCGGCGGCGAGCCGGGCGGCATCTCCATCGACGAGCGGCTGCACCACCTCTTCGCCGCCGAGCCGGGCGCCAAGGTCCACCTGTACGGCAAGCAGGTGCGACCGGGCCGCAAGATCGGGCACGTCACGGTGCTCGGCAACGACCTGGACGACGTACGGGCGCGGGCGGCGCGGGCCGCTTCCTGGCTGCGCGAGGGACAGTGAGCGCGAGGAGTGAGCTTGCGAGCCCCGCAGTCGCGAACGAAGGGAAGCCGCGTGTGAGCACCGTCGGGCTGATCATGGGCAGCGACTCGGACTGGCCGGTCATGAAGGCCGCCGCCGAGGCGCTGGACGAGTTCGGGGTGCCCTACGAGGTGGGCGTCGTCTCCGCCCACCGCACCCCGGTGAAGATGATCGAGTACGGCCGCTCCGCCGCCGACCGTGGCGTCAAGGTGATCATCGCCGGGGCGGGCGGCGCGGCCCACCTGCCCGGCATGGTCGCCTCGGTGACCCCGCTGCCGGTGATCGGCGTGCCGGTGCCGCTGAAGCACCTCGACGGGATGGACTCCCTGCTCTCCATCGTGCAGATGCCGGCCGGGGTGCCGGTGGCCACCGTGTCGATCGGCAACGCCCGCAACGCGGGCCTGCTCGCCGTCCGCATCCTGGCCGCCTCGGACCCGGCGCTGCTGAAGCGGATGACCGCCTTCCAGGCGAGCCTGGAGGAGATGGTGGCCGCGAAGGACGCCGCCCTCCGCGCCTCCCTCGCCTGACCGCTCCACACCACGACGGCGCTCACCGTCGATGATCCCAGACGCGCCATCACGCAGCGTGTCGGCTGTGCCGGTTCGTGATCCGCGACCACCCGCACGCTCTGCGCAACACGGCAGTCACGCCACAGGGACCCTCCGATTTATCTCATGCCGCGCAGCGCGGTCTGCAACCGCTCCTGGGCGCGGCGGCGGCGCTCGTTGCTCGCGCCCAGCCCCAGCAGCACCACGCCGACCGGGATCAGCACCAGCCACGGGCCGAGGCTGAACAGCGCGTGCACCGCGGCGATCGCCGTCACCGTGGCACCGACGATCACCGGTGCCTGCTGCCGGCTCGTGGTGCCGAAGATCAGCACCGCCACCGCGCCGAGCAGCAGCAGCACCTGCCGCAGCATGCTGGACTCGGTCGCCAGCACGATCGCCAGGGTCGGCACGAACGCGGTGACCAGCGCCGGCCCGTACGCCACCCAGCTCGACAGGTCCGGCCGGTGCCGCAGCTCCAGCACCCCCACCAGCAGGGCGAGCGCCGCGAACGGCAGCGTGTACGCCTCCGGCAGCGCCACGGCGGCGACCCGCATCAGGATCCACCAGGCGGTGATCTCGCAGGCCACCACCGCCCAGAACAGGATCTGCCGTTCCAGCGGGCGGCGCCCCGGCCGGCTCGCGGCGATCCCGAGCACGGCACCCCAGGCGGCCAGCAGGGCGGCGATGTGCCGGGGCGAGTCGTAGGCCAGCGCCAGGGCGATCAGCGCGGCCGCGTACCCGGTCCACTCCACGGTGGCCGCCTCGGGCTGCGCCTCGGGGCGGCGCAGCCTCGGCAGGGTCGCCGCGAAGACCTGCAACGCCGCGCCGACCGCCAGCACCCCGAACGCCGACCAGACGGCGGCGAGCCCGGCGACCAGCCCGGCGGTGAGCACGAAGAGTTGCGCCATCAGCGAGGCGAAGAGCCAGCCGAGGATGCGTGCCCGCTGGGTGGTGCCGTAGAGCGCCGCGACGCTGCCGACACCCACCGCCCCGCCCAGCGTGAACAGGGTCAGGCCCTGGGTGCCGAGGCTGCCGGCCAGCCCGGCGCCGCCGCCGGCCAGCCCGATCGCGAAGACCAGCACCCGGGTCACCCGCAGCGACCGGGCCGGCTCGGCCAGCGGCGGCGGCGGGGTCAGCGCGAGCCCGAGCATCGAGATGGTGAAGACCGCCAGTGCCGCCAGGGCGCTCTCCGGCCAGGCGTGGCCGAGCGCCACCGGAGTGATCAGCAGGGTCACCGCCAGCCCCGGCAGGACCACCGGTACGGCCCGCGCGCGCCGCCCGCCGCTGAGCCCGGTGGCCGCCAGCGCCGCGGTCGCGGTGAGCAGCAGCGCGGTCAGCACGTGGGTCGGGTCGACCGCCTCCGGAGGCGGGGTGAGCAGCTCCGGTGGCGGCCCCTGCCAGATCCGGGAGAGCATCCGGTGCGGCTCCACCAGGGCGATGTAGAGCAGCGGCGCGAGCGAGGCCAGGGCCAGCGCCGTCGGCAGCGCCGCCGCGGCGAAGGCGCCGACGGCCGGGCTGATGCGCCAGCGGCGTCGGGAGCCGTCGACCGGCACCCGGCGCAGCGCGCCGTCCAGCAGCACGGCCCACCGGCGTACCGGCTGGGCCGAGCCGACCGGCGGGACGGTGGCCGCCCGGACCAGCTCGGCGAGCACCCCGAGCAGCGCCGCCGCGGCGGCGTACACGCCGGAGGGGAGGTGGGCGAAGATGGCGGCCAGCGCGCTGACCGTCGCGCCGCCGACGATCGCCGCGCTCGCGTACGGCAGGTACTGCGGCACCTGGCGGCGGACCGCGGCGACCCCGGCCAGCCCGATGCTGGACGCCGCCAGCGCGCCGGTCAGCACCACCTGGGCCGAGTGACCGAACTCGGCGGCCAGCGCGGCGACCGCGCCCGGCAGCGCCAGCAGGGCCGCCCCGGCCGCCGCGCCGCCGATCCGCACCAGGTGCGGCGGCATCCCCTCGGTCTCCACGTCCTCCGTCAGCGACGGGGCGAGCCCCCGGGCCAGCGCCGCGACGACCAGGCCGATCAGCGCGATGGCGCCCAGCGCCAGCGCGGTGGTCCACGGCCGGACCAGCCCGGCCGCCGCGGCGTGCAGCGCCACCGCCCCG